>NZ_CP092424.2 GCF_022374895.2 Mycobacterium lentiflavum
ATGGTCACGAAAGCCCTCACGAGTGCGGCCACTACCGCACTTCTGGTCAGTGCCGTAGTCGCATGCGGAAGCACCAGCAATGTAGGCCAAAGCACCACCCAGGCCGCGCAGGACGGCCAGATCTGCGGCGCAAACGCGGCCGCCACACCCGACTATCCTTTGCCCATCAAGAAACTCGACGGAGCCGCGAACACGTTGTCGGGAGCGGGCTCTACATTTGTAGCCCCGGTGATGTCGATATGGACCAAGGACTACAGCACCTCCGACGGCGTGCAAGTCGCTTACCAATCAATCGGATCCGGTGGAGGCGTTCAGCAAATTAGCGCAGCCACAGTCGATTTCGGTGCGTCGGATACGCCGATGAAGGACAGTGAACTCGCCGCGGCGAAGGGCGGGCCCATCCTGCACATCCCGCTGGTGCTCGGTGCCGTCGTCCCCGCCTACAACGTCAAAGGCGTGGACAGCGGCCTGAAGTTCGACGGCGAAACGCTCGGTAAGATCTTCGCCGGGAAAATCACCAAATGGAACGACGACGCCCTCAAGGCGCTTAATCCCGGTGTCAACCTTCCCGACGAACCCATCGCGGTCGCACACCGTTCCGATGGGTCGGGCACTACCGCGGTATGGACCGATTACCTGACCAAGGAAAGCCCGACCTGGGTCCGTGCCCTGGGCGGATCCGACAAGAGCTTCGGAAAGGAAGTGGCCTGGCCTGTCGGGATCGGCGGTAAAGGCAACGAAGGCGTGTCAGGTGTTGTCAATCAGACCGAAGGTGGTCTGGGCTACGTCGAACTGGCCTATGCCATACAACAGAACCTCCGATACGGCCAGGTGAAGAACAAGGCCGGCAAATTCATTCAGGCGTGCACCGCCACCATCACCCAGGGCACCGTAGGCACGATTTACCCTCCGGATCTGCGCGCCAGCTTCACCGACGGTGCTGACCCGAATGCGTACCCGATCACCGGAACGACGTATGCGTTGGTGTACGTCAACCAACCTGATGCCGCCAAAGGTAAGGCGGTGGTCAACTTCTTCGCTTGGGTGCTGTCCAACGGCCAGGACGAGGTAGCGCGCGTCAACTACGCGCCGCTCGGAAAAGACTTGCAGCAGAGGGCCGTTGAACGGCTGAAAATGATCACGATTGCCGGAGCACCGCTGGGCTAATGACACGGGCGCGCAGCGCTGAAGAAGGTGGAGCGGCCCGTGCGACGAAGGCCTTCCTCCCCGATCGGCCCGTCAAACGCCACCTCCACTTCTCTGCGCGAAATCACCGAGGCGATGCGACGTTCCGATCCCTGACGGCGGGCGCTGCCGTCTTCGTGATGCTGACCCTGGCGGGAACCGCGCTCTACCTGATCCTTCAGGCCTGGCCGGCACTTACTCACTACGGCCCATTGGGATTTCTGACGTCCGACCGGTGGGCGCCGTCAGAGGCAACCCTTGAATCCAGAAACCCCAATCCGTACGGGATCTTGCAATTTGTCGTCGGAACGCTGGTGACTTCGGCCATCGCCCTGCTCATCGCCGTTCCCGTATCAATTGCGCTCGGGCTCTACATCACAGATGTGGCTCCCACACGAATGCGTCGATCGTTGTCGTCGCTAGTCGATCTGCTTGCCGCGATCCCCAGCGTCGTCTATGGATTCTGGGGCGTGTTCGCCTTGCTGCCTGTGATCACACCGATCGGCACCACACTGAGCCGGCTATCAGTGCTCCCCGTGATCGGCAGCATCTTCCGTGGTCCGTTCTTCGGCTACTCGGTGTTCTCGGCCAGCATCGTCCTAGCAATCATGGTCCTTCCGATCGTGACCGCCATCTGCCGCGAGGTATTTGCTACCGCCCCCGTGGCCGAAAAGGAGGCAGCACTCGGGCTCGGAGCCACCCGATGGGAAATGCTGCGACTCGCCGTGATTCCCCGCTCCCGCGCCGGCATCACCGGCGCCGCCATCTTGGGTCTCGGCCGCGCCTTCGGCGAAACCATCGCCGTCACGATGCTAATCGGCAACAACGTCCTGTCGCTCCCCAAAAGCATTCTCTCCCAAGGAGCTACCATGCCCAGCGTCATCGCCAACGAATTCACCGAAGCCAACCAGCCCTACCACCTCAACTCACTATTCGTCGTCGCCAGCGCGCTGCTGGCAGTGTCACTGTTGGTCAACTTCATCGGCAAGTGGGTCGTCAGCCGCGCGGGTGAACACATCGCATGATGGTCACCGCACCAACGCTCAGCATCGAAGCCGCACGTACCGGGCGCCGGCGCACATTCACGAACTGGGCGATGACCGCTCTTCTGACCGCCACGATGGCCGCCACCATCGCCGTATTGCTATGGGTCCTAGGCTATGTCGCCGCCGAAGGACTGAAGTACCTAGGGCCCGAATTTCTCACTCAAACTCCTCCGGGCAACCCTGCTCAGCCAGGTGGCGGATTCGTCAACGGCATCATCGGCAGCCTCATCATCGTGGGGATCGCGACCGTGCTGTCGATTCCGATCGGACTCGCCGCCGCCATCTACTTCGTCGAATACGGCGGCCGCCTCGCGAGGTATGCGCGGTTCGTGACCGACGTGATGGTCGGGATCCCAACCATCGTCACCGGCGCTTTCGTATACGCAGTCTGGGTCGTGCATTTCGGCTTTTCCGGCATCGCCGGTGGGATCGCCCTGGCCCTGATCATGCTCCCGCTGATCATCCGATCGGTCGAGGAAATGCTACGGCTCGTACCCAACGAGATTCGAGAGGCATCACTTGCGCTCGGAGTCACCCGGGCGCGCACGATTGTCGCGGTGGTTCTGCCCACCGCCAGCTCGGGCATCATCACCGGCATCATGCTCGCCGTCGCACGAGCAATGGGCGAGACGGCCCCACTGCTGTTGACGGCGTTAGGCAACGACCTCTTCACGGAACTCAACCCGGACAAACGGATGTCGACACTGTCGTTACAGATATTCGGCAACGCCATCACTGGCTTCAAAGCGGCTCAAGCACGGGCCTGGGCCGGCGCCCTGACGCTCGTTGTGTTGGTGCTTCTGTTCACCCTGGCAGCCAGGCTCATCGCTCGCCGTTCCACCATCAGCCAGGGACGCTGAGAACCGCAAAACCCTACAACGCCAAAGCTATTGGCATCCGCCGATGACCATGGACGCGGCTTTCTACCGAGATGGCACAACGTCAGCTACAGCAGTTTGGGTCGAGAACCGCGCAGAGGGCTGCCATCGCATCTCGATGGGGGCGGTGGTAGACGCTCATGCCGCGGCGATCCGATTCCACCAGCCCCGCCGTACGGAGTTGGCTGAGGTGGTGGCTGACGGTCGACTCGCTCAATTTGAGAACAGCCGCAAGATCACGTGTGTTCTGCTCGCGAGCAGACGAATTGAACAGCAGCGACATGATCTTGACCCGAGCCGGGTCGGCCAACGCCTTGAGCCGCAGAGCTACCCGTAACGCATCGTCATCACTCATCGGCCCAGCGGCCAGCGGCGAGCAACATACCGGCGCTGCGATGTCGATCACGGGCAGGGTTCTTGGCATCCCACCATTCTGCCACAGAGATTTGACATATATCAAAAAGGTGGCATCCTGGGGACGTCAGACGATTTCGATATATGTCTCACACCTATGGAGGTCCACTCTCATGTCGCGCGTCCAACTCGCCCTCAACGTCGATAACCTCGACGAGGCAATCTTGTTCTACTCCAAGCTCTTCAACATCCAGCCTGCGAAACGCAAGCCGGGGTACGCCAATTTCGCCGTCGCCGAGCCCCCACTGAAGCTCGTGCTCCTGGAGAACCCGGGACAAGGCGGCACGCTTAATCACCTCGGCGTCGAGGTCCAGTCCAGCGATACGGTGCATGAGGAGATCGCCCGCTTGCAGGGTGAGGGAATGTTCACCGACGAGGAGATCGGAACGACGTGCTGCTTCGCCACACAAGACAAGGTCTGGGTTACCGGACCGGGTGGCGAGAAGTGGGAGGTCTATACCGTGCTCGCCGATTCCGACACCTTCGGCACCAGCCCACAGCATTCGGAGGGCGGCACTGCCGAAGGTGGGGTCTGCTGCGGCGGCACAACCTCCGAGGAGACGGAGCAGGCGTCCCGCACGACATCGTGCTGCTGATCAGACAGATCGCGTGCTCGACCGGTTGCGCATCTGCAAGTGAGGGTGCGCAACCGTCTTGTACGGTCGAATCGGCGCACTTGCTCAGGCCATTTCGATCCAGTTTGCGGCAACCCCGACCCCGCCATGTCTGAAGAAGTTCAAACGCAGTCCCATCCAGCCAACGAGCGCGGTCTGCGTTGGACGCTAATTGCCTTGTGCCTGACCCAGATTACGAGTTGGGGCGTTTTGTACTACGCCTTTTCGGTGTTATCGGTCCGGATTTCTGCGCGAACTGGTTGGTCCCCTCCGGCAGTCACCGCGGCGTTCTCAGGAGCGTTGGTCACCTCGGCACTGGTCGGCGTCATCGTGGGTAGGTGGTTGGATCGACATGGCCCGCGTGGCGTTATGACCGCCGGTGCGGTGGCCGGCCCACTTGCAGTGGTGGGCGTTGCGCTAGCTCCGACGTTTCCGTGGTTCGTGGCCGCATGGGTGGCGGCAGGAGTGGCCATGGCCGCGGTGCTGTATCCGCCTGCGTTCGCGGCGTTGACGCGCTGGTTCGGCCCCCGCCACGTCGGCGCCCTGACGATTCTGACGCTTGTGGCGGGGCTTTCGAGTACGGTGTTTGCGCCGCTCACCGCCGCGCTGGCCGACCGACTTGATTGGCGCACAACCTATCTCGTTCTCGCGCTGCTATTGGCGGCCGTGACCATTCCGGCGCACTTCTTTGGCCTTCGCCAGCCATGGCCGGCGGCGCCGGGGGTACACGTCAGCGAACCACCCAGCCGAATCACACGGACTCGCCCGTTCGTTGCACTGGCAGTCGCGCTCACCTTGGCTGCCTTGGCCTCCTATTCGGTCATCGTCAACCTCGTGCCGCTGATGACTGAGCACGGTATCGACGCGCGCATGTCAGCCATGGCGCTCGGCCTGGGCGGCATTGGACAAGTGTTCGGCAGACTCGGCTACCGAACGCTGATCACCCGCTGCGGCATACGGGCGCGAGTGGCATCGATTTTGGCAGGAGTGGCGGTGACGACGGCACTACTGGGAATCTTCAGCTCGGTGGTGCCGCTGATCGTCGTGGCGATTCTCGCGGGCTTCGTGCGGGGCATCATGACCCTGCTACAAGCGACTGCCGTCACCGAACGTTGGGGCCATTCCCACTACGGACATCTGAACGGCGTCCTATCCGCCCCAATCACCTTGGCCACCGCGACCAGTCCGTGGATCGGTGCCGCCCTGGCGAGCTGGCTCGGCGGATACGGCTTGATGTTCATGGCGCTCGGCGCTTTCGGAGCTCTTGCAGCCGTCATCGGCTTGGCCAGTGTTCCCGCTCGCTCCGATGACAGCGATGTTCCACGTCTGTCGCCGAGCGCTCACGCGGATTAAACTTGCACGTGCGCCTGAGTCCATCGTCTGGCGCCGACGCCCGCTATCTCACTCCGTCCACGGCTTGCGTTTCAGTTCGATAAGCATCAATATAGATGGGTGTCTAAATCACGGCTTCCGCTTCCAGACGCGTCCGTGTGCGCGTACGCACCTTTAGTAACCGAGCCGCTCTCACCCGAGGCGGCCGCCGACATCGCGGCCAAGCTGAAAGCACTGGCTGATCCGATCCGACTGCGCCTATTCAGCATGGTGGCCAGCCGCGCGGGCGGCGAGGCATGCGTGTGCGACGTATCTGAGGGATTCGACGTAACCCAGCCGACCATCTCGCATCACCTCAAGGTCCTCAAGGATGCGGGGCTATTGACCTCCGAACGGCGCGCCTCTTGGGTGTACTACGCAGTCGTCCCGGAGGCATTGACGAACTTGTCGACGGTACTCAGAGTTGACGTTTCCGCGGCGAAGGCATCGGCATGACCACCACCCAGTCGCACGGTCATCCCGCCGTCGTCGAAAAGCTTTCGCTCCTGGACAGATTCCTGCCCGTCTGGATTGGCATCGCCATGGGCGCCGGCTTGTTGTTGGGCCGGCTCGTACCGGGGCTCAATACCGCTCTTGAGCGCGTCCAGGTCGACGGCATCTCGCTGCCCATCGCGCTTGGCCTGTTGATAATGATGTATCCGGTATTGGCCAAAGTCCGCTACGACAAGCTGGACTCGGTAACAGGCGACCGACGGTTACTGCTCAGCTCCCTGATTTTGAACTGGATACTCGGGCCCGCCGTGATGTTCGCCTTGGCGTGGCTTCTGCTACCCGATCTGCCCGAATACCGCACCGGATTGATCATCGTCGGCTTAGCGAGATGCATTGCGATGGTGATCATCTGGAACGACCTCGCCTGTGGAGACCGCGAGGCCGCAGCGGTCCTGGTTGCATTGAACTCGATTTTCCAGGTGGTGATGTTTGCAGTCCTGGGCTGGTTCTATCTGTCAGTCCTGCCGGGCTGGCTCGGCTTACCGCAGACCACAATCAGTACCTCCCCCTGGCAGATCGCCAAGTCGGTACTGATATTTCTTGGCATCCCTCTACTGGCCGGGTACCTATCGCGGCGTTTCGGCGAGAAGGCCAAGGGCCGGACCTGGTACGAAAACAGGTTTCTCACGGTTATCGGTCCTTGGGCCCTGTACGGCCTGCTATTCACTATCGTGATCCTCTTCGCCTTACAGGGCGATCAAATCACCAGCAGGCCATTCGATGTCGCCCGAATCGCTTTGCCGCTGCTGGCGTACTTCGCCATCATGTGGGGCGGTGGATACCTCTTGGGGGCCGCGCTCAACTTGGGCTATCAGCGCACAACCACGCTGGCTTTCACGGCTGCCGGCAACAACTTTGAACTCGCGATAGCAGTTGCGATCGCGACGTACGGGGCGACCTCCGGGCAAGCCCTCGCCGGGGTCGTCGGCCCTCTCATCGAAGTACCAGTGCTTGTCGGCCTCGTCTACGTCTCTCTGGCGTTGCGGCGACGTTTCGCCGCGGATGCTTCGAACGCCGCGCCGGCCAGCGGAGCACACCATGACCGATAGCTCGCCGTCACCCAGTACAGACCAGCTCGGGCATCAATCAGGCGACCAGCAACTGGCCCCGAAGGACGTTACGGATCGGCTCCACGCCGAGTTCGGCGAGCACGTCGGCCGCGACGATATCGAGCGGTCGCTGCGCTCCTATTGCGAACGATTCAACGGTCGCGCCATCGATGCGAAATCGCTAACCGCGCGAGCGGAACGGTGGACGCGCCAACGCCTCGCAGCACGCGTGCGTGTCAGCGGGCAACTCGTTGACACGCGCCCGACTGTCTTGTTCTTGTGCACGCATAACGCCGGGCGCTCACAGATGGCTCTCGGATTCTTCAATCACCTCGCGGGCGACCAGGCAGTGGCGTGGTCGGGCGGATCTGAACCCGGCGATCAAATTAACCCGTCCGCGGTGCAGGCCATGGCGGAAGTCGGTGTCGACATCACCCGTGAATTCCCCAAACCGTGGTCCGACGAAATCGTTCAGGCCGCCGATGTCGTCGTCAAGATGGGATGCGGCGACACGTGCCCCCTGTTTCCCGGCAAGCGTTACGAGGATTGGGAACTCGAGGATCCCGCCGGGCAAGGGGTCGAAGCCGTGCGTCCCATCCGCGATGAAATCGAAGAGCGTGTTCGCCGACTGCTGTCCGAACTAGGCATACAGTCGCAGCGGTAATCAAGGAGCAGAGCCATGAATGAAGCCAAGCCGCCCTCGGTGCTGTTCGTGTGCGTTAAGAACAGCGGGAAGTCGCAAATGGCGGCCGGCCTAATGCGCAAGCTCGCCGGTGACGCAGTTCTTGTTTACTCGGCCGGAACGAAGCCGGGCGAGGGCATCAACACCCTGTCCGCCGAGTCGCTGGCCGAAATCGAAGTCGACATCTCCGGCGAAAGACCCAAACCCATCGATCCAAACCTCCTTCAGAATGTCGACTTCGTGATCACGATTGGGCGCGAAGCCAAGGTCCAGCGCGCGCCCGGGATTACCGTCGAGAACTGGGACACCGACGAACCCTCCGAGCGCGGAATCGACGGCATCGAACGAATGCGCCTCGTACGCGACGACATCGCGACACGTGTTGCCGATCTCTTCAGCCGCATCCGAGCCGGCGCAACGTAGAGCCACAAGATCTGGCCGTCGCGATGGTGGCCCGGCTAGCCCAGGAGGTGATCAACCTCGACACCCGAAATCGCCGACACTGAGACAATGATCGGGGAGCGATTTCGCCGCCACCGGTACGCCGAAATCATCCTGAGCTTGCCCGGGTTCGGGGTCATTCTTGGCGCCGAATTCCTCGCCGCGACAGGGGGAAACATGAGCGCTTTCGACTCCGCCGATCGTTTGGCTGGTATCTGCGGGCTCGCACCGGTACCGCGTGATTCCGGGCGCATCAGCGCAACCTCAAACGCCCCCGCCTCAATCACCGACGACTCTTGCGCACCTGCTATCTTGCCGCTCAAAGTGCCGCCCGCACCGACCCCGCTTCCCGGGCCTACGAAGGCCGCAAACGTGCTGAGGGCAAACACCACCGACAAGCGGTCCTGGCCCTGGCCCGGCGACGCCTCAACGTCCTGTGGGCCATGCTGCGCGACCACACCACCTACCAAATCCCAACCGCCGCAGCGGCTTGATAAGCCCATTGAGAATCGATCCCGCCGTGTTCCTCCCGTATTACGGGCGGGGGGAGAGGGTGTTTGGGACATGGGCAGTCCGGATCGTTTGGGACGGTCGGGGTTGTTTGGGACGTTTAGGGCCTACGGGGCCTATGGGTCCACAGTTGAGGCCGACGATGCAGCCGCTCAGACTGGCCCCGGGTCTACCGTCGGCTGGACCTGCGGAAGGGGCCGGAGGTGTGGGCACTGGCGTCACGACGAACGCAGTTGTCGTCATTCTCGGTGTGCTTGGCAACTTGTCGTAGCCCACACCATTAAATCCGAACGCGAAAACAACTGCAGCCGCGCCACCGAACAGCGAGAGTGCTCTTCCGATTTCAGTTTTCATTAGATTCTCACTTCTCTATCGTTTTCTTCGTTTAGTCCCGCGGTCGTGCGCCGAGGCCAAGACCGGAGAGGAAATTTGCGCCCCAGCACGCGGGGCAACAGGTTCTGTGGTTGCGAGGGATCTTCCGCACGCGGTGGTGATCGTTCGGGTTCTTGATCGAAAGCTCATCCGACGATGAGCCAGCCACCACGAGCGTGGTCCGATCGCCGCTTCGACAGCGGGTTCTCCCTTTAAAGTGCGCCCTTGACAAGGTCATTGGTCACTGGCCGCAGTGGCCAATGCACAACGGCCTGACGCTGACCGATCAGCGACGCGCTAGACAGAACCGCGTCAAGATATCTCGACCCGAAAGGGCGACAGAGACGCCGCGGGGCGGGCCCCGCCTCCCGGGTGACACACCGTCGGTGACTGAGCCGACGGCGGTGGTCACTGCTACGCCGGACCCCAGCGTGACCAGAGCCGTGGCCGACAGTGGCAGCACCGCAATCGCGAACGCTTGGGGGCATTCCGGTGACGCGGTGCAGTCGGCAGCTGAATGGTCAGCGTTGACCGCGAATTCAGCGCTCAGGGATGCGTAAGAGGCGTGTGCTGAATTCGATTGAGAAGACTCAGACTGCACCAACCAACAACCGGCGACGCCGACGAGCACCCACACCGTGAGCAAGATCATCGTGACCGAGCGCGATCAAAGTGCCCAGGAGGTCATCACATGGCTAACCTCACCCGACGGGCGGCACTCGCTGCACTCGGCGCCAGCGCGGTGGCGGGTATCGGGTACGCGCTTCGCGGAGTCCTCGGTTCGCCCGTCCTGCGCGTTCGCCTAACCGACGGCGGCATGATGGGTGCCAGTCCGGCCGACATGAGCCTCTACATGGACATGTTCAACCGACACACCGAGATCACCCGCACGGTCGAGGAGATTCCCGGCGGCGTACGCACCAGCACCCAATCAAACGCCGCCGAGCTCACCGCCAAACTGCACGCACACGTATCGAGCATGTACTCCCACCTCAACCAGGGCTCCGAAGTCATGTGCATGAGCCAAAGCCTGCCAACACTATTCCGCAACGCCGGCAACTACCGCCGCCAGCTGACGCTGACGCCTACCGGCGTCGTCGCCGAGGAAACCTCCGACGATCCCATCCTCACCGACGCAATCCGCGCCCACGCTCGTGAAGTCACCGGCTTCGTACGCGACGGAATGCCCCCGATGATGCAAGGCATGATGGGCGGAATGATGGGACCTGGCGACATGATGGGCCCCCGCGGCCGACCATAATCGCCGGCAACGCTGCAGAATCTCACTGTTCTTGTTGGAGCGAAAGGCGGGCTCCTAGCCCCTAAATGGGGGCTGTCCTGAACAACCTGAATCGAACTCCAGATGCGGTCGCGCTGGTTGTCGACGACGCATGATGGGACTAGACGCCGAAGTTGCGGACAAGGGAGGCGGCGTGGCGAATCTGTCGGAGCTTCAACATCCGCGGTTTGCGCGGATGTATCAGCGGATAGCGCCGATTCCGAGATCCGTGGAACGGCCGAACACCGAGACCGGGCGCTGGCTGGGCTGAGCGGGCGTGTGATCAAAGTCGGCGCCGGCAACGGAATGAACTTCGCGCATTACCCCGGGACCGTGGCCGAGGTCGTGGCGGTCGAGCCAGATGATCACTGCGACGATTGGCCAAACGGGCCGCCGCTAACGAAGTGACGTTGTCGGCGCTGATGGAGCTGATGGGAAAGATCTTTTCGCCGAAGAATCGGCCAACGTTGTCCTACGGTGCGGCCAATTGTCCTGGTGCGAGGGCCGGCCCGCCGGCGTCTTACTGTCCGGCCACCAACACCATTATGGTCGATCTACCTGCCCTGGTGGCGATGGGGAAGCCCGCCGACATGACAGAGCATGCCCTGCCGCAAGGTGACGACACCGCCTTGTCGATCGTGATGTCGAGGTACGCCCTGGCGGTGCAGCATGAGCGCGGCCTGCCGATGCAGAGTCTGTGGACTGCGTTGCGGACCGCGTGCCTGACTGGTGTCGTGCATCGCAAGATGGCTGACCCGATCGAACTGCCTTCGCGCAAGACGCTTTTGCTGACCGCAGGTGACCTCGACAAGGCTGTGTCTGGGTTGCTCACCAACCATTTGGTGGCCAGCGACGTTGATGGTGTCAGCGTGCCGGCCGGTTTCACGCGGATAGCCGCGTTTCGTGCCGGCCTCGACGGTCGAACGGAAACGTGTTACACCCGGTACCCGGTATAGCGGGAGAAGGCCATTCGCAGGCGATTCCGATCCCAGCGCGCCCGGGGAGCAGCGATCTCCGAGACCGTGGACGAGGTCGACGGGCCACCACTGACCGGTGGCGGGTTGCCGACCGCCCGCTACATTCGGCCGGGATGCGCTGGAGCACCTCGAGCAGGCCGTCACCCGAAGCGCCTGGAGTCAGGCTTTGGAGAGTTGGTGTGGGCAATAGAATTTCGCCGAGATCAGCGCGAAGTCCGATGCCATCTCCATACTCATTCCGGGGTTGTGGTTTTTCACGTCGTGCACCAGCTCCAGGCCCGATTCGCCGTTGTTCAAGGATGAGCACACAGCTCTGCCGGCCGCGATGGCAGCACTTTCGCTGGAAAAGGTGAAGCCGGCTTGGCGCAGCGTAGCCAGGAAGGCCCCGTCGTCACCGTCGGGGTCGGGCACTGGTTCGGCGTACGCCGGCGCCGCGAAACCAATCATCGCGAACACACCGAGTACCGCGAATAGTCGCTTCATCAATTACCTTCTTTCGTGCTGCCACATCACTGAATTAGGTTGTTCCTCAACCTAATTGCGCATCTTCGGACGGGATGACCTTGGACTTGCCCTTCTTCAGATGCACCGCGTGGATACCCGGCTTCTTGGCCAGCTGCTCGAGCAGCGCGTCGAGACCTTTCTCATCGACGTTGTGATGCTGCACGGTTTCGGGCTTCTCCGAAATCTGTGCCACCAAACGTTTCAGGTGGTCCGGCGAGTTCTTATCTTTGAGGTCTTTGAGCGGTTTCATCCGGTTGCGGACGCTGGCGTTTACCACGGTGGGACCTCCGGCACCCATCGCGCTGCCCAGCATTCCCGCCATCCCTAACGAGCTGAACAGGCTTCCCTCGCTTAGCGCCGCCGCCGGGATGGCCTCCGGGCCGGCGGCGGTCAAGGCGGCGGCCACCGTCCTGATCGCCGGCGTCGACGAGGCCCAGCTGGGCGGAACCGTCAGCGATCCGACCAGCGTGCCCCGAGCGAAACCCGCCGTCGGCGAGATCGCGCCGAACAGGGTGCCCCGGGTGAAGCCCAACGCGCCCAGACCAGCGCCCAGCGCGTCCTTGGGGAGTGCGCCATACGCCACCGGAGGCGCGAACTTGAGCCACTGCGACACAGGGAAGTTGATCAGCAGCCCGATGTCGTTGAACCCGGTGGTAAAGCTAAGTGGGCCCTTGAGGCCGGTGTAGACGGCGTTAACCCACGCTGATCCGTTTGGCCCAAGGGCCGAGTTAAAGAGCCCGTTGATGAAGTTTGTGTACTCGGTGGCCAGCTGCGAGAGAAATTGCAGCGGGCCGCCCGCGGTCGCGCTGGCGGCGGCTGCGGCTGGCGCCGCGGCCGCTGCGGCTGGTGCGGCCGCCGCTTGCATCTCTGTGCCTGCGGGGTTGGTGGTCTGTGGCGCCTCGGTGAACGGCGTCAACTCGGACGCAGTTGCCGAGGAGGCGAAGTAGGTGTCCATCGCCTCGCCGTCCTGGGCCCACATTTCGGCGTATTGCGCCTCGGTGGTCGCGATCGCCCCGGTGTTCTGCCCGAAGAGGTTGGTCGCCATCAACTGCGTCAGCAGTTCACGGTTGGCCGTGATGAGCGGCGGCGGCACGTGCGCTGCGAATGCCGTCTCGTACGCGCCGGCCGCCTCCGTCAATTGGGCTGCCGTTTTGGCGGCCTGGGCCGCGGTTTGCTGCATCCACGCCACGTAGGGCGCGGCCGCGGCCGCCATGGCCAGCGACGACGGACCCACCCAGGCCCCGCTGGTCAGATTCGAAACCACCGACGAATAGGCGGTCGCCGCGGACTGCAATTCGGCGGCCAGGTTCTCCCAGGCCGTCGCCGCCGTCACCAACGACTCCGCTCCCGGACCGCTGTACATCCGGCCCGAATTGAACTCCGGTGGAAAGGCTGCGTAAAACATGTCTAGTCCTCCAGCTCCGGGATGACGATGATGGTGGCGGCGGCGGGGTCCGCTTCGGCGACGAGGCTGCCCAGGGCGGCTGCCGTCGCGGCATTGCTACTCACCGTGTGGGTCGAGGTGGCGGCGATGGCGCGACCGGCCAGGCTGGACAAAGCCATCTGGCTGAACGCGCCTTCCTCGCCGATCAGCGAGGCGGCCGGGACGGCCGCCAGGTTGGCGGGCAGCGACTGCGCGAGCATCCTGATGTTCGGGGCGGCTTCGGTCCAGCCCTGTGGCACCGACATGCTTCCGACCAAAGCCGACTTGCCCATCGAGCCCGTCACCGGCGCCCCGCCGACAGCAGAGCTCAGCATGGGGTGAACGGCGCTGGGCACCCTGGTCAGCGGTTCCAACGCCCCCTTGATGAATTTCGGCCCGGACAGATAGGCCGCGGCGCTCTGCCCGTTCTGGCCCCAGGCGTACGCCTGACCGAACGACAAGAACGGACCACCGGGTATGGAAGTTAAGCCCTGCAGGGAATACGGGCCGGAGGCGATGGTCGAGAAGATGTTGTTCCACGCGGTCAGGGCCGGCGGCACCGGCGGCAAGTTGATTGGTGACGTCGCCGCGGGCGCCGCGGCCGCCAGCTGGGACACCTGTGTCGCGGTATTGGTGCCCGACGAGGTGCTCGACTGGGCCACCGCGGCCGCCTGCATCCCCGAACCGGAGTCGTTCGTGGTCTGCGGCGGCTCGCTGAACGGCTGCAGCTGCGACGCCGTCGCCGACGAGCCGGCGTACCCGTACATCGCGGCGGCGTCTTGCGCCCACATCTCCATGTACTGGGCTTCGGTGGCCGCGATCGCCGGGGTGTTTTGGCCCAGGATGTTGGTGGCGATCAATGTCGCGAGCAGCGAGCGGTTGGCCGCGATGACGGGCGGCGGCACCGTCGCCACGAAGGCCGCCTCGTAGGCACCCGCGGCCAGCTTGGCCTGGGTGGCCGCCTGCTCGGCCTGCGCCCCCGTCGCGCTCATCCACTGCACATACGGTGTGGCCGCGGCCGCCATCGCGATCGAGGAGGGACCGGTCCAGGGCCCGACAGACAGGCTTTGAATTGTCGAGCCATACAGAGCCGCGGTCGAATAGAGCTCGGCGGCTAACTCGTCCCACGCCGCCGCGGCGGCCAGCAGCGGCCCCGATCCCGCACCGACATACATTCGACCGGAGTTGATCTCCGGCGGTAACGCCCCGAAGTCCAACATCTCATGCCCCCTCAACTGGTCGCAGCCGCGCCGGCGGCTTCACTGCTTGCGCAAGAATCCGAGCAATCGGCCCCCCGTAACGGTGTGCTGGGTCCCCCTGTAGAACGTTGTGTCGCCATAGATCTCGCGCCTGGCCGGGTATTTCTCCTCGGGGACCAGGTGGATCTCTGAGGGTGCCCCTCGTATGCGACCCGCCCAGCAGATGAAGGCTTCGCCGCACAGGAGGTGGCGTTGCCACCGGAAGGCCGCCGGTAGCGGTGTCGCTCGTTAAATCCGTTATGCGTAGCCATCTTTAGTGGTTCCGTCGGGTCGGATTAACGTCGACAGGCCGAAAATCTTCTGCCGCGCTGGGGTGTAGGCCTACCCAGTTCGCGAGGGGTCGGCGGTCCGGGTGGCCTGCACTGGTTCGGGCGCATTGCGGGCCAACAGCCGCCACACCATTGGGTAGGCGGTAGCAAAGCCTAGCCACATACCCACCCACATAAGCAGCCAGAACGCCGCTGTCGTGGGTCCGTAGTGCAGCACGAATGCCACCAAAACCATGATCGCACCCATACCCAGATCGAAAGCCAGGATCGCCAGCACCGAAATCCGCACCGCCATCTGGAGTCGCCGAGCCTTGGAAGGAATCTGATCAGCCAGGGAACGGTACTCGAAACCGATTAGCAGTGGCAGCGCGAACACCGCGATCAGCAGGATCATTGCCCAGACATGTTTGCCAGCGATTGTCCACCCGGTCCACATCACGAGGGGCACCGCAAGGGTGTGTCCGATGAATGACGCGGCCCCGCCCGCGATGGTCTGGGTGACCGCGGTTACCCCTAAACCCCATTGGGGCGACCGCTGTTGCTGTTCTTGCCATTTCGTTGTGAGGGGCCGACCCCACTTGTAGTAGGCCCACAGCGCCAGCGGGCCGGAATAGACGGCGGTGATCGGCCAAACGGCTTCCATCGCACGCTCCGGCTGGCGGTAACCACGCACATAAATGTCGACGATCATCATCGCGGCCACAACGAACCCCGTCCACGTGATAATCCAGCCGGCGATGGTGAGCCACGTCGGCGCTGTACCCATGGCCATATTCATATTCATATTCATGACGTCACCGCGTCCCTTCACCAACGGTGCTGGCGCCGATCGGATATCTGCGCGGCTTCGCGCCGGTCGTTGTGCGCTGGGGGTGAATAGCTTCTCCCGAGCGCAAGCTCACATTGAGCAGCATTTTCTTTATCCTCCTTTGATGGGTAGTTGTTAATCGTTGCGCGCAGGGGGTTCAGGCCACGCCGTACCCTGAAGGAGTCCGCAAGCCGAGCTGACGCTTCGGTAAGAGCAGCCCCGCGACAATGTGAAGCCGACGCCGCCGTGGCTATAGTCGTGCGCGATTGGCGCCCCTGGCTCGCGCACACCGGTGCTACGGAAAGGCCGCAGCTCCAACCGTATTGGGTCAACTGTCTCTAGCCGAGCTTTCTGCAGGATCGGCGTGAAGTCGGTGCAGCGCTTGAGGATCTCCCGTGTCGGCGGGTAGTTGTTGAGGGTGAGGTCGGTTTCGCATTCGCCGGGTTCGACCAATCCGTCGAGCAGAAGGTGGTCGTCGGCGCGTGGCGCGATGAAGACCACGTTACGGTGCTCGGTGCTCGTGTCGATTGCCAGCGCAGGGTCTACGGTCACACGAGGCATCGCGGTGCCATCGTCGAGCACCCACGGTCGGAGACCACGGTGACATTCCAGCGGTGAGGCGCCAGGACTAACGCGGCAGCGCATCCAGTTACCCCGGTGCCGATCACTGGGGCCCTTGGGGGTTCGGTTCGATATGTGCTGTCATGACCACACCGCCTGTCGCTTGTTAACGATCTGGGCTGCGAGGCAGCGAGTGCGTTGGAGGTTCCTCATGAAGTTCTCTTTTCTGCATCAAAATGCCGCGACGTTGTGCGGCGACGGATCTGAACATCGCCCACTGGCCGCGGTAACCGAGCACCACGGCCAGTGGGCGCAGATCGATCAGCGACGAGAGATGCAGAGGCGGGTCAGGATAGCTTGACCCGATTGATGGACGACAACATCAACGGGGCGGGGAGGGCCTCGCGTTGTCGACCGGACCGGCCCGGCCAGCGAAGCAACCATGGCCACAACCGTGACGATGAGGTCAAGCGCAACCAAATCGGGTATTCGGCATGCCAGCATTAGATGAGTACCGACCTTGAGTCCCACCGAACAGCAATCGACACCCGCGCTCGGCCTGTGCGGCGATTCAGCAACCATCGTTTTGCCAGCAGCGGTCAACACGGACCCGCCGTGAAGCGCGGGGTGTCCCGAATGGGGCAGGTGGCAACCAGCAGTAATACCGAGCAACCAAACACCGACCGCCGCGCTGGTTACGTATCGCAACCAGCGTTTTGGATGACGTTCCCGGGGGCGCATAGCTACCTTCACGCTAGCATTTCCGGGGGGGTATATGCCAGAGATCGCCGGCATAACAGCTGTCAGTCGGTCTGAAAAGACCGGACTTTCCAGGAAAAAGCGGCGACCGATGCCGCGCCGGGCGACGTTTGCCCAATCGATGAGGTACCTACTACCTGTAACGGGTATCAATGGCTGTACGTCATCGGCGGAGGCAACCGAGCGGCAGATCAGATCGCCTAGGGTGTCTTCATCGTCTGCCTCTTTTTTCGTTGGCCGTGCGTGCATCGCGTCGCTGATCGATGTGGCATGTCAGCGCGGTTGTCGCGTTCGGGGTGCGCGAAACTGCGGCCAGCGACACCCGGGGGCAAGTGCTGGTCGACGCGGACCCCCTCGGGCTAGCGCAAACCTCACCAGGGCGTCATCATTGTTAGCTTCACGCTAGCCGTCGCGAATCAATTCGATCGTCAGTTCCAGCGCGGGCCAGGTATGAGCCCTGGACTCCCCGATGGCTCCACTCGATGGCGGCGGCGTACGCCATTTGGTAGACACGGGACCAGCGGAGGTCAGTCTGTGCGCAGGGATGACGTTGCACACCAGACGTTTCAGTCGCTTGTTGTGTTACGCGAACTTGCTCCATTCGCGTTATCTCTTCATCCGAGACCGAAGGCCCGCCAGGATCAGCCACGCGGTAGATCTGGACCATTGACGAGATCCCAACGATGAGAACTGTTATGCCCACGATGGTATGCAGGAGAATCCGGGGCTTTTGGGATCCCTGTTCCGTGATGCGCAACATGACGAGGCCGATCACGATTGCCAGCAGGGCGGCCGAGAAGTGATCATTGTGCTGCCACGGGCGGCGAGTTGGTGCAAGAGAGGGCTGGGGTTGGCCGTCAAGTGGTAGAGCCAGAGCCCGGCGTTTGCGGTGATTAGCGCCAATATCATTGTGGCGCTTGCTAGTATTAGCGTGAGCCACAACGATTGGCTCGTCTAGCGGCCGGCCACAATCCGCACACGATCTCCAGCAGTGCGGTCAACGGCACGAGCGCCGCGACCAGGGAGGCCCTGTTCCCGGATGGCAATCGTCTCGCCCGGTAGCTAACTGCTTGGCAGAGTTGCGATTAGGTGTGACGCGAGACTTCCGCGGCTGGCAGAAGCTTCCTTGCGCGCACGCCCGCCGGTGATTGGACGGCGAACTCTCGCACTTACGATGGGTGGCGCGGTGGCCCGCAGGAAGGTCATCCACAACACGGTTGATTGCGTTGCGCGACGTGACCATTCCCGCGTAAGGGCGTCCTGCCGGCGTTGGCATGTGCGGATACACAGCGCGTCCGATATCGAAGCGCAGACCGATGACAGTGCCTGAAGCGAGTGGAACGAACATCGCGAGTACTGCGGCCCGTTTCAACCTAGCCATCTTGACTGGCGGTATTCCCGCAGCAGCGTAATGCGTTGCGGCGTTTGTCTTCGTCGGTCTCGCCGGACGCAAAGCCCTCCGAGAGTCCGTCTTGAGGCTGCATCGACTGGTCGTGGGGCGGACCGATTAGCCCCGGGTCGGCGATGGCAAGAACGGTCTGGGTCGTGGCCGCCGTCGAAAAACAACACGATGATGATGCACATCAAACAATCAAGCCGACGATCCACATCGAGCCGTTGCCGCACGTGCTGTTGTCATACATCGTGGTCGACGTGGAGTTTCGGGACCTTGCTCTCAATGGTGAACGGGGCCCGTACTACTTCGGGTTAGGCTTTTCGGACGGAGCGGCAGCCCGCTGGGTGTTTTAGGGCCGTTGGTCCCTACCCCGGCAGGGTATATGTGTGGCAGCGTCTAACGCATGACGCAAACTCCAGAAGCTAGGGAATCGATAAACGTGACTGGCCAGCCGAATTATGATGCGCGATCTGATCGGCCTAGTCGGCTGGGTCAGGCCGCTGCGTGGGTGGGCATCATTGCCGGTGTCGTGTTCATAGTGGCGGTGATCTTATTCTCGGGGTTCTTCTTGGGCTTATCCTCAGGCGGCCCGTACAGCTGGCATCGGGGTTCCAACGTCGGCCGTGACGTTAGCTGTCCGATGATGGGATCTGGAGGCATGATGGGACCTGGCGGCGGCATGATGGGACCCGGTGGAATGGGTCCGGGCGGACCGACGGGTCCTCAGCAAACCCCGAGCACGACGGCACCTACCATGCCGCGGCCCTAACGCTGAGCAAGAATAAACGGGCTCGGAGCAGAAGCCACCCGGATGCGGGGTCGCGCCACTGCCTCACAAACACTCGCTAGTTCCTTGACATCTCACCGCTGGCACGTGGCGGATGGCACGGTTCAAAACTGGGACTGGGATATTCGTTTGCGCCGCCGGGCACTCCGCACAGTTGGGCAATGGTGGCGGGTCAGCGTCGACGTATTAAGGAGTGGATCGCGTGTTGTGTCCCTGCGGTCGGGTCGCTATTGGTGTCGATGTCGTTGTGTCGCTTGATAAAAATGCCGCCACCGACTCCAGCCGCTACTGCCACGGTGGCGACACCGCCTACCAGTGCGGTCCGGGTTTTGATTCGAGAGCGTACCGATCGCTCCAATCCGCATGGGCGACTTTCTGCCCCCACGTCCTACCACCTACTCTTACAGGGTAATTCATTCAGGGGCTCTACGCTCGGTGGTGTGGTGACTAGAGGCGCGGGTGCACGAGTGGTGCTCGTCACGGTGGCCTTGCGACCAGGACCTGATCAAATGGGCGTGGAGCGACGAGCCGCTATTTCCTGACGGCAGCGCACTAAGCGTGAACGTGTCACTGATCCTGCCGGACTGCGATACCTACCGCGTCGACGTTCAACATTGCTGATTGTGTCGGGTCGTGTTCACCCGCCGCGACCATTGGCGCGGTGGCTCCGTTCACCGCAGCTGTGCTTACCGACCCCAGCAGCGCCGCGGCGATGTCTGCGCAGCGACGGCAACGCCCACACGAGTTGTGCAGATTGCCTAGTGTCTAGTGCCGCGGCGAATGTGACGCCCCAAGCGCGGGCGCACCGCAACGCCAGCCCGACGTCATCGTTCATCGTCTGGGATGAGCTGACTTATCACCTCATGATTTTCGCCGGGTGAGAGCATTGCCTCGGTGCCACCGAGAGGCCGGTGACTCTCAGCTCCAATGCGAGCATCAGTCTTGCCACGTCGTCGAGGCAGGTCGAATTCGCGGAGGCGTCCACCAAGGGGACCCGTCAACGGGATCTCTTTCGAAGTGCTCCTGCCAATGATCGGCTAGACCAGCGTTGGCTGCGTGACTGCTTCACAAAGACCTGACGGTTGCCATGGAAATGCGTGTAACCGGCGGTTAGCGAACAAATGATGGTGGCGACCGCCAGCATCTGGGACCCATTGGCAACCAGGCTAATACCTCCGCCGACCGAAGCGCCAACGATGAAACTTAGGTACAGCAGAAAGTATCCCAGCCACGCAGACGCGGAGCCGCCGTTGATGTGACGCTCGATACCCTGGCCCATCTTGACCAGCGTGCCGACCGCGTAGCTCAACGACCTCGCCGTCCTTCACAAAAGAAGTGTTGAGAGCACCAACTCCGAACGCAACAAAAAGATCGGCGTAAGTGAGAGCTCGCCTGTCGCCGACCATCCGTGTGTGGCAACGCAGACCACAGTGGCAGCGGCCAGTGACAAGGCGGTGAGTACCGTCGGGCCATGGGCGTGCTCCACCCAAAAGTGGCGCCGGCATAACGATGCAACAACCACGCCAACGACGAACGCCGCCAACAGCAATGACGCTGTCAGAGCCAGCCAGGGCTGATGGCGGAAGTACCCCAACGCCGCACGTTCGGTGTTGCCGGTCATGAACGTCACAAAGTATCCGGCGGAATGGGTAAATGCCGCGGCCCCAATCAACCCGGCCAACGCGGCCAGGACCCATGACAATCGCGTTTCGCTATCGAACATTTCGCGCATACGGCTAATTCTACAAAGCAGTCGGCTCCTGGCGGTGCGGGCGAGTAGCCCGCGGCTGGTTGCAACGCCATGTTGGCGCCAGCCACCGGCCCGTCGCGAGTGTCGGCGGACAGGGGCGTCCCCAGCTGTGGCGCGGTTGGATGTCGGCCACGAGCAAACCGCGAGCGACATCCTTATAGGCGAGTGCACATCTATGAAATTTGCTGCGCTAAAAGCTGTTTCGTGCTCGAAATCGTGTTGTTGTCTGCACTGAAGGTGACATCCGCTTGCGCAGCGGTCCGCGAACTTGGCCGCGGATCGGCGGAAGAGATTGAGCTGGAACGCATCTCACGTAGCTGAACATCGAAGTGCAGCAGTGTTCTGCGCTCACACTCGTTGCAGTGGGCATCGATTGACCAACGGCCGCGCCACCGTCCATCCGACAGTGTGGGCAGGGCGACTGTGCCCCTGCAATCCCATGGGTGCCCGGAGGCCTCGCAGGTCAGCTGGTGTGACCTTCACTGGCTTTAACGCCAGCCGCGCTTATTTATTACCCCGGTAGGGTATAAAGTCGTGTCCGCGGGGGACAGTCATGGTGGTGAGCGCCGATTGCCAGCGGCAAGTCCGGTCCCCATTTCGACACGCCGGCCGTGGACCTGGTACGCCTCAATTGTCACAGCGGTGTTTCAGTCATTGGATTGTTCCTCTGGTGTTCAACGTGATTAATGTGCCTGCGTGATCGCCATCGGAGGCGTCTCGTCTTGGCCGATACGCGTCGGCGAAACTCGGAAATCACCGTCATCGCGACGTCGGCCACCATCGCGCCGAGCAGCGGCCAAAACTCACCGTACAGGGGCGAACCGCCCAGACTCTGGCGCGGCGCCTGCCCATCGCGTGGGTTCTGTCGGGCTACATCCGGAGAGGACTTAGGTCCCTACCCCCGCAGGGTATAAGAGGTTAAGTTTGACGGTGATGAGGGCGACAGCCCTTGCATAGAAGGGAGAACATGATGAAGTCCCACAGCAAAACCGCGATCACACTGGCCGGCGGAGCAACCATTCTGGCCTTGGCGGTTGGATTCGGCGCAGGTGAATTGTCGAACAACACCACCACACCGATCGCAGACCCTGCCTCCAGCGTGACGCCGGCGCCCCCAGCGGATCCTTCTGCGCCGGCTACCAATAGCATTGTCCCCGATCCAAGTAACGGCGGGTGTATTCCGGGGTTGAATTGCGGCCCTATTAACCCGCCAAGGCCCACTCCCGCGAAACCGCAGCCGTGACCCAGGGATTCGTGTACACAACGTACCGATAATGTTCAGTCCGCTGCGCGGTCAGGTGATGGACGCTCACCCAGCCATGGGCTACGCGCGCCATGATTGTCCGGTTGGGGTGAAGGTGGCATTCGCCTGCGCTAGCACGGTATTGCTGGTAGCAGGATGCTCGACGGTCGTCGACGGGCGTGGGTTGTCGATGTTTGACAATCCATTCAGGGTGGGGGGACTGCTCGCGATTAACGGTCCGAGCGGGATTCGTTCCAACGCACCCGGTCCCACCGGCACGGTGGTCAACACCGACAACGGGAATATCGATAAGTTGTCGTTGCTATCGGTCAACGAGCTCGAGGAGTACTGGCAGGCAACTTACGGCGAATCACTGAGCGGCACTTTCGTCCGGGTTGGCACGCTAGTCTCCTACGACTCCACTGATCCGACGAGTCCGATGGTGTGCCGCAACAAGACCTACCAAGTCCTCAACGCCTTTTTCACCTCAGGGTGCAACTTTATCGCCTGGGATCGGAGGGGGTTCATGGCGGTTGTGCGGCAGTACTTTGGCGACATGTCTGTCACTGCTGTGTTAGCGCACGAGTACGGGCACGCCCTGCAGCAGATGGCGAAACTGGTGACGAGGAAAGACCCCACCCTCGTGCGTGAGCAGCAAGCCGATTGTTTCGCAGGTGTCTATCTGTTTTGGGTAGCTCAAGGTAAGTCGCCACGCTTCACGCTAAGTGCCGCTGACGGGCTCGACCACGTGCTGGCCGGGATCATCACCACGCGTGACCCCGTGATGGACTCCGATGCCGAAATGGATGACGAACATGGGTCGGCGTTGGATCGGATCAGTGCCTTTCAGATAGGTTTTCTCGGCGGCCCCTCGGCGTGCGCGGGTATTACTGTGAAGGAAATCGAGCAACGCCGCGGCAATCTGCCGACGATGTTGCGGGCCAAGCCCGGCGAAGCCCCGGAGACCGGTGAGGTTCCGATCAACGAAGTGACGTTGTCGGCGCTGATGGAGCTGATGGGAAAGATCTTTTCGCCGAAGAATCGGCCAACGTTGTCCTACGGTGCGGCCAATTGTCCTGGTGCGAGGGCCGGCCCGCCGGCGTCTTACTGTCCGGCCACCAACACCATTATGGTCGATCTACCTGCCCTGGTGGCGATGGGGAAGCCCGCCGACATGACAGAGCATGCCCTGCCGCAAGGTGACGACACCGCCTTGTCGATCGTGATGTCGAGGTACGCCCTGGCGGTGCAGCATGAGCGCGGCCTGCCGATGCAGAGTCTGTGGACTGCGTTGCGGACCGCGTGCCTGACTGGTGTCGTGCATCGCAAGATGGCTGACCCGATCGAACTGCCTTCGCGCAAGACGCTTTTGCTGACCGCAGGTGACCTCGACAAGGCTGTGTCTGGGTTGCTCACCAACCATTTGGTGGCCAGCGACGTTGATGGTGTCAGCGTGCCGGCCGGTTTCACGCGGATAGCCGCGTTTCGTGCCGGCCTCGACGGTCGAACGGAAACGTGTTACACCCGGTACCCGGTATAGCGGGAGAAGGCCATTCGCAGGCGATTCCGATCCCAGCGCGCCCGGGGAGCAGCGATCTCCGAGACCGCCGACCGGCCGCTGGATTCGGCCGGGATGTGCTGGAGCACCTCGTGCAGGCTGTCACCCGAAGCGCCTGGAGACACACGAGGCGAAAAGCCTGGGCAGCGGAGCCCTGTCACTTGCGGTCGCCTGCATCTGTCAAGACGATGCCGCTGGCGAACAACTGAAAAGATCACGAACAACACGGATTCAATGTCCTCGGAGGTTGCGGTGACCGATTGGTCGGGTGAGTGTTTCGACGACCCGGAGGCAAAACGCGGATCCAATCAGACCGACCAGGACCCGCCGGGCGGGATCGGGCCACGCCAACACGGTCCGAATGATCCCGCGCGGGATCTCGGGTCACTGGACGTGTCGCCGTCACTGCCGACCGGGCAACCGCGGCCGGTGCCCCCCGGCGCTGACCACCAGGTTGTGTCGGGTTCGCCTGCGTTTCGGTGGCCGCCGGTTCCCACGGCACGCACGAGCCGCAAACGGCTACTCATCGCAGTGATGAGCGCCGGCGCAATGCTGGTAGCGGTGGCAGTCGTTTTGGTCCTCACTGTGGCCGACCGGCACGACGGGCAGGCCGCCCGGTCAGCCGGCGATGCGGTCAGAAACTACCTGGAAGCACTCGCCCGTGGCGACGCCGAGACGGCCCTGTCCTATGGCACGGAGCAGCCCGCCATCACAGAATTCCTGAACAGCGACACCCTCAAAAAGCAAGTCGCGCAATGGCCAATCCACAATATTCGGATCCTGCACGACAACTCGACGGCACCCAACGCGGCATTGAGCATGGCTCATGTGCATGTGGTCGTCACCTTCGGTGATCAAACCTCAGATGCAACTTTGGATTTGAGAACGGACCACAACCGCTGGAAGCTGGCTTCGGCGGCGTTCAAGTTCACACCGGGCCTGGGTGCTTCGGTAGGCAACGTCGCCGCGAAAACACTCACGCTATTTGGCAAGCCCATTAGCGCGTCCACGGTTTATGTGTTTCCCGGGTGGATCGACATCGGCACCACCAACGCCTATTTGACGGTGACGGTCCAACCGCTTCTGCTCGACCAACTCACGCCCATGGCTCCATTCTGGGTCCATCCCACCTTCGCGCTGTCGGATAAGGGACGCGCCGCGGTGAGCGCGCAGCTGGCTATAGAGATGGCCAATTGTCAACAATCCAATCTGTTGGCACCTTGGGGCTGCCCGGTGCATCTCGGGTCCAGCGGCCTGGCCGAGGGTACCGCCGCCTGGGGGAGCGCCGACCTAAGCGCGGTCAAGCTCAACGATTTTGACCCTTACCGTCTGACCGTGACGTTCTCCGGTCAAGTCACCGTCCCGGTGACCGCAAGAACGTCGGCCGGGGCTACCAAGCAGGAGGATGTCATCGAATTCTTATCGGGGACTGCTGATATGGCCAAAATGCCGCCCGAACTCACCTTTCAGTAGACCAGGACCGCACCGCCATCACCGAACGCGCCAGCGACATGTCTGACCCGGCCGCGTTCACCGCGTGTTGTGTACAGCCGGGTTCGCTTCCGATGTGTACGGGTCATTTTTGTTCATGCGGCAGCGCTGGTGCGTGTCATCATCACACCGTGTTGGGCTCGGGCGGTGAGGGTGGTACGACACGAAAATCAGCACAGAGCGTGGCTGCCTCGATCACGAGCACACGACGCGCCAGCCGAGGTGGCGCCGAGACGATCGTGGTCGTGCCCACGCCGATGATCGCCGGCCTCTTGTTCTGCTGCCATACCCTGCAGTGGGCGTGCGCCGCTGCCGGCCTGACTGGGCACCCTCATCAGCCACGGTGGCTGGTCGCCGGTGGTGATATCCGTGGCTGACGCTTCGGTCGTCTCGGCGCGGCTGCGACCGCCGCGGCCAGGGAGGATGCTGATCGTGACTGCGGGCTGGGGCGCCTGTTTCGTGGGGATCCGCTATGGGCTAGTTGATGCTCCGATCTTGTGGTTCGCTGCGCTGCGGGCCCTGCTGGCTGGCGGGGTGTTGTTGGCGGTCGGTTGGTGTGGTCGGCGCCCGGCGCCACCGCGGTCGGCCTGGCCCGGCATCGTGGTCTTGGGGTTGGTCAATGTGAGTGTGGCGTTCGCTGCGATGTTCGCTGGCACCGCCGGAGTGGCTGGCGGCGTGGCGGCGGTACTGTCCAACGCGCAGCCAGTCCTGATCGTGCTACCCGCTTGGCTGCTGTATGGAGAGCGGCCACGGCCGCGGGCCATGGCGGGGCTGGTGGTCGGGTTCCTCGGGCTGATCGTGGCGGCAATTCCGGCCGGCACGGGCAGCGGCGCGTTGTCGGCACTAGCGGCGTCGGTGGCGATCACCGCTAGTACGCTGCTGGCGCGCCGACTGGGCGCCGGCGTTGACGTGGTGATGTTCTCAGCGTGGCAGTTGGTGTGCGGCGGTATCGCGTTAGCCAGCTGGGCCGCCGCGGTGGAGGGCGTGCCTGCCGTGTCGTGGACACCGCATTTTGTTGCGGCCCTGTTGTTTTTGGCCTTGGCCAGTACCGCGTTGCCCTACATGATCTGGTTCAGTGAGCTGCAGCGGGCACCGCTGGTGACGCTGAGCGCATGGACCATACTCACCCCGGTCTTCGGGGTCGCCTTCAGTTGGGTCCTGCTCAATGATCGGCTCACTGAGATGCAGGGCATCGGCCTGTGCCTCGTTCTGGCTGCGATGCCGATCATCCTGCTGCCTCATCGGCATGCGGACACCGGAAACTAAAGCTCCGGACTTCCGTCGCGCACACAGGGACTGGCACTGGTGTAGAAACATGCGGACCACCCAGTCGATCCCGACGTGATGCCTTGTTGTTTCGTCGCCGTTACGTGCCGCTTCTGTTCAATACCCCCGGGGGGTGCTAGCGTGGGTGTTGCCATGATCGTGAAAATTGCTCGCTACAGAAGGTGGCTGCGCTATACCACCGTGGTGGCGGCCGTCTTCTGGGTGATCGCCGTGGCCGGCGGGTGTCGCTTTCCCGCTATGAGCATGTCCGATATGGGCGTTTCCGGTGTTCGAAGTTCGTCGATCTCCACCGCGGTCAGCGACCATACCGGCGCTGCAGTAGTCCAGTCTGCATCGGTTGGCGACGGCTCGGATCTCCTGATCGATCGCGGATGCAAGCATGCCGTACAGTCCTGCGCAACAACCGATCTCGTTGCGCTCGCCGCTGTTCTCGCGCTGGTGTTGTTGACCGGGTCGCTGACTTGGCCTGTGGTGTTAGCATCCCGCGGCCCGCCGCGGCCTATCGCCTTTGCCTTTCCTCGTTCGGGTCGAAGTATCTTGACCCGCTTTTGCATCACTCGTACCTGATTGCTCAGTCTTAAGCCGTGGGTGGGTTGCCCCGCGGCTTTTGCTGCTGTCGGTAGTCGTCGCCACAACCCTGCTCGCGGCGTTCACCACAGAACATGAGTCCGGCCTATCTGGGCCTACTAACTAGCTCTAGTCCATCAAGGACAAGCGCCGACGGGAGGTGCGGTTGTGAGGGCGCGAACACATCAGCCGAGCGCACTGGTGATCGGGGCCGGTATCAGTGGAGGGACCACCGCACTGGTGTTGGCCCGGCGAGGATGGCGAGTCGTCGTAGCGGCCAACCGCTTTGACGCTGACACGGTGTCGAGTGTCGCGGGCGCTGTGTGGGAGTGGCCACCATCGGTGTGCGGTCGCCACCACAACCAGGCGGTGCATGCTCGCGCGGCCGTGTGGGCGTTGGATTCCTACCTGCGCTTCAGCGGACTAGCCGCCGATCACCGCACCGGCGTCATCGTGCGACCCACGGTGTTCTATTTCTCACGCCCCATCGAGCAGGATCGGGCTGCGATGACGAAAATGGCCGTCGTCAAGCAGCTACTGCCCCGGTTTGTGCACGACGTCGGGCTGATCGCCGAATACGGTGTCAACGCGGGCTGTGGGGTGGTGGACGCCTATTCCTATCCGGCACCCACCATCGATACCGCCAAGTATCTGAGATGGCTAGCTGGGCAGGCCCAAGCCGCCGGCGTGACCGTCGTTCGGCGCAGCATCTGCGGCCCGCTAGCCGAGCAGCACGACAAGCTGCTGGCCGAATTCGGGACAGACCTGATTGTGAACTGCTCTGGTTTGGGAGCCCGCGAATTGGCCTGCGATCCGACCGTGCAACCGCACCGGGCTGCGCTGTTACGGGTAGTCAATGACGGCACCTCCATGCCGCGCGTGACCGCGGTGCACGCGGTGGCCGGCGATCCGAGCACGGACAACCACGACGCCGTCTTCATTGCACCCCGCGGTGCTGATCGACTTTTGTTGGGCGCTCTGGTGGAGCCGGGCAAATTCGACACCGATCTCACGCTGGACAACTACCCGCCGCTGCGCGAGATGCTCGACCGCTGCACCGAATTCCTGCCGACTTTGCGGGTTGCCCAACTGGACTCGTTCGACCCGCTATGGGTGGGCCTGCAGCCGTTCCGCGAAGGTGGGGTACGACTGCAGATCGAACCCGACGCTTGCATCGTTCACAACTACGGCCACGGCGACGCCGGCGTCACCCTGTCGTGGGGCTGCGCCCGCGAGGTTGCTGACCTGGCCGCCGTGTTGCTCGCTCACCAGCGCCGTCTCAAAACCCGCCGTCACAGCAACAGCGAAGCGGCGAGCCCACTCGGCCTCTTCATGAATAAATCGCAAGTGTTTCAACAGGATTCAGCGCCTGCGTCGCCACAGGAAGGACAAAAACAATGATGACAAAGCCCGCACCGACGTGGATGACGCCCTTGCCATCGGTCGTGACCATTCTCGCGATGATGGTGGCCGGCGTCATGATCGCAGACATCGATCTGGGCGGTGGCCGGCCGCCGCTGCCCGCGATGGAAGCAGGTTGGCCGATCTCCGCGATCTCTATTAGTCCACCGGCCGGTGGTTCTGCGGGCGCGAAAGAAATGCCCAGCCAACCCGATGTGCACGCCCCTCGGTTTGTTGTCGCGAACAATTGTCCCAAGCGTAAGGGGCGCCGGCCGAGGCAGTGCTAACACCCTCGAAGTAGGAGATGATCGGTTTCGTGACATATCCGCCGAGGTGCAATTCGGGGCAGATACACGTTGGCGCGGTGGTGGCCCGCTGGCGTCCGGCCGTACGGGAAGCGTTGAGCGCCGGGCTATTACACGACTAGGCTCACATGATGCGCAGCGCTCGCTGCGCGTGGTATTACGTCACTGGCCAGCTCGTTCCCCCCGTCGGGGCCGGCCATATAATGGACCCAACGACTGCTAGATAACTCCCCAAAACCGCTGTGATGTCTAGGTTGGTGTGGCTGATTCGCGAAACCAAACGCGCGTGGCTTTACTGATTCGCAGACCGTTGCTGATGCTTGGGGTGGCGCGCAACGATCACCGGTATGCGGGCCGCTTGAGCCACTGCGGAGCTGACTGAGCCGAGCATCATTCCGGCGAATCCGCCGCGGCCGTGGCTGCCGACGACGAGGAGCTGGGCTGACTTGGAACGCTCAAGCAGGTGGGCGGCCGGCTGGTCATACACAACAGCGCGGAGCACGCTGACGTCGGGATAGCGTTCCTGCCAGCCGGCGAGTCTTTCGGCGAGGACTTCCTTGGCTGCCGCTTGCTGCACGGAGTCTTCCATGCTCGCAACCTGGGCTGCATCGGTGTCGGTCCACGCGTGTAGAGCCACCAATCGAGCGCCCCGCATCGAGGCTTCTTCGAATGCGATTGCAGTGGCCAATTCCGACGCTGGTGATCCATCGACGCCCAACAGCACGGGCCCACCAACGGCAGCCGGCGACGGGGCCGAGACCTCCCGGTGAATAACGGCGACAGGGCAATGGGCTCGATGGATCAGTCCGGAGCTGACCGAGCCCAGCAATACGCGACGCACGGTGCCCAGTCCACGGGCGCCTACGACGACCAGGTCCGCGGCTCGAGACATATCGACCAGAGTCGGAATGGGCGGGGAAAAGTGCAACTGACTGTCGATTTCCGCTGGATCGGCGTCTCCGACAGCGCTTTCGGCGATCCTGGTCGCACGGTCGTTGATGGCTTGCAGGTCGCCTTCGTGGCGGTGCTGCGCCTCTGCGGGAGTGAAAGGAGCGAGGCGCGGTAGTGCCGATCGGGGTGCGGCGTACACAAGCGTGAGCCGCCCCTTACGAAGCACTGATTCGCGCGCAGCCCACCGGACGGCGGCATCGGAACCAGCTGACCCGTCAACACCTACCAGCACGCCGAAATGTTGGTTCTTGCTGACCATCTGACTGTCCTTTTGTGGGGCCGGCGACTACGGGCATCGCGAGGCTGTGCAATGCGTTGTGTACGAACATCGAACGGCGGGGCCGACGTTCTCATAGTGCTCCGTGGGGCATCCACGTTACGTCCCCGCGCGGGGGCGGGTTCAACAGGACGCCACAGTAGGGCTCGACGCAGTCAGGAGGATTGCGTGTCGCGCGGTCAGGAGTGATCGGCGATGGAGGGGGCGCCACGCTGGAAGTTGGAGCAGCGGTCTGCGCGGGTAGCGTTGTGTTGCCTCGTAACACAACGCTACCGATCCCGGCTGCTAACGCAAACATGACAGCGCCGCCGGCCAGCGCGACCTCGGCCTTCGGTCGAGATAACATCGCGCTCTCCGCTCGTGATTGGGTGTTCGTGCGAAGACCAAGTCTTCCAGCCGACGCCCTCCGGGGGTAGGGCATTCGGTCCCTATTGTGAAAGGCAATCCAGCCTCCATGGCGGCGTCGAGGCGAAGGAGCGGGCCGCCTGTGATGGCGGATATTTTGACGAGGCAGCCCACGCGCTGCCTCGATCCCTTCACCTTTTGCAGCGCAGCGTGCCCGCGAACCCAGCGAACGGTCATCACCTATAACACGCGGCTTGATCGCGCCAACTACCGAATTGGGAGAATTCCTCACCATCCTGCCCATGCCCTTCGAGATCGGCGCCGTCATGCTGGACTGGACCACCATGGCGGCGGTTGACTCGATGCTCTTCCTACGTGCCCAGATTGGATTGACTTTCGCCATGAGAAGTGACTGAAGCCAGTCCAGGCGCGGCCGTGCGCAGTCAGCCATCGCGGCCTGGCCCACATGCGCCTCTCGATGCAGTCGATTCAGGTGTCGATGCAGGCCACCGCCACTTGGAGGCCTGATTGCCCTACCTGCGGTGACCTAAGTCCCTACCCTGTGGGGGTATCTGTACGCAACATTGGGGTTGTTAGGACGATACGACCAAACACAGGAGAGTCTGATGAAATCTCAAACGAAAGCGGCGATCGCGCTGTTCGGCGGAGCGGCAACACTAGTTTTAGCGGTCGGATTTGGCGGCAGCGAATTGGCAAGCAGTCCGACCACACCAATTGCGGACCCTGCTTCGAGCGTGACGCCGGCGCCCCCCGCCCCAGGCGGCCCCGACTTTGCGGCTCCTGGCGGTGTCGACGGAGCGGCAGCACCCCCCACGGGCTTAATCGTGTCGCCGCACCCCGCGCCCCCGGTGCCGCGCACAAACCCAAGGCCCTGAGCGCACACGGCTTTTCGGGTAGTGTCCGCGGCCGAGATATTTTTGTGTTTAAGGTCCGATGAATGGCCAATCTTGGAGTGCGCGGAGGTGCCGAATCGATGGCCCGAGGTTGAAGGGTTCGCAGTCAGGACCGTTGCTGACCACAAATAAACGGGAAAACCCCATTGCGGGGGCAGCGCGTAGCTGGTCAAGCAGCCCGGGGCGCTGGCAGCGGGGGCGATGGTGCAGAGCCGGAGCACTAGTTGGTCTTGATGGTGCCTAATGTCTTGCGGGGCAGCAGGATCCCACCCCCGACACCACGCAGATCGCTACGGACCGGGTCCTGCATCGGCGTGCCTGCGGCGCAGTCAACGCACCAGGATGATGCGCTGGGAGCCTCCCAGGGCTAGGTGGCCTGAGCCCACGCGCGTGATCAGCAAGCTCGTGCACGTGAAATGCGTCGTGGAGTTTGTCGGCGTGGGACGCCAATGGTGTGCGCCCCGGCGAGCGCATGCGTTGGAGGCGTGAGTGGCGGCAGAGGCTCGCCGCCTACACCCCATCAATTAGGAGCGAACCAGCCGGGCAATGGCGGCAGAGGCCTCGGCCAGCTTCACTTCGACTTCGTCGCCTCCGTGGGTAATCGCTTGACTTATGCAATTATCCAGGTGATCGTCGAGCAAGTTTAGAGCCACGGCTCGCAGAGCGCTGCTGGCTGCGCTGATCTGGGTGAGGATGTCGATGCAGTACTTGTCGTCGTCGATCATCTTCGCGATGCCACGGACCTGGCCTTCGATTCGGCGCAGCCGTTTGGCGTAGCCGTCCTTGTGCGCAACATATCCGTGTGTGGTTTCCAACTGGCCTCCCAGCATTTTCGTCGACGGGTCGCTCTCGGCGTTGCCGCTGCGGTGACCAGTAGGTCGGCTACCAATGAGACCACTGACGCCTAGTCTAGCCTGCGGGGTTTATAGAATATCGGTTTCGTGCCTGCGCGTGCGTTCGCGCGATTAGTGACGTCAGCCAAGGCCGCCGGGGGAAGCGACGTGATCTTCGTGGCCGCCCCGGCGTTTGTGTCACAGGCCAGACCTACGTGGCGAGGGATTCGCGTTGACCAGCGCCGACTTCCCGGTGGGGTTCGACCGCGGGTGCCTCAGTGGTCGGCAGCGGCTTGATGGGGTAGTGGCGTAGGCGGTTGGCGTTGCCGACGACTGATAGTGACGATAGGGTCATCGCGGCGGCGGCGACCATCGGTGAGAGCCGCAGCCCCAGCAGCGGATACAGCGCGCCGGCTGCGAGCGGTATGCCAACGGCGTTGTAGATCAGCGCGAAAAAGAGGTTCTGCCGGATGTTGCGCATGGTGGCGCGGGAGAGCCGGATCGCGGTAACCACCCCGGCCAGTGACCCTGAAATCAGGGTGATGTCGGCGGCTTCGATGGCCACATCCGTGCCGGTGCCGATCGCTAATCCGACGTCGGCTTGGGCCAGGGCGGGAGCATCGTTGATGCCGTCACCGACCATACCGACCTGGCGTCCTTCGGCTTGCAGCCGGCGGACCTCACCCGCTTTGTGTTCGGGCAAGACCTCGGCGAGCACTCGGTCGATCCCGACCTGGGCTGCGATCGCAGCCGCGGTACGGGCACTGTCCCCGCTGATCATCACCACGTGCAGACCCAACGCGCGTAGTGCGGCGATGGCGGAGACGGAGTCGCCCTTAACGGTGTCGGCCACGGCGATGACACCGGCCGGGTAGCTGTCGACCGCGGCGAGAACCGGGGTCTTGCCCGCGGCTGCGAGCTCGGTGCTGATCTGCTCGAGTTCGGCTGTGTCGATACCGTTTTCAGCCAGCAAGGTCGCAGTGCCAACCAGGACACTACGGCCAGCGACCGTGGCCTGGACACCTTTGCCGGTGATTGAATCAAACGCCGCTGGGGCGGGAACGGTGATGCCGCGGCCACGGGCGCCGGCGATTACCGCGCTGGCTATGGGGTGCTCGCTGTCGGCTTCGGCGCCGGCAACCAGCATGAGCAGTTCGTTCTCCGCCACGGTCCCGGTTGCGCGGACGTCGGTGAGAGCAGGTTTGCCAGTGGTGATGGTTCCGGTCTTGTCCAGCACGATGGTATCGAGGTTTTGCGCGGTCTCCAGCGCCTCGGCCGAGCGGATCAAGATGCCTGCGCGGGCGCCTTTGCCGGTGGCGACCATAATCGATAGCGGGGTTGCCAGGCCCAGTGCGCAAGGGCAGGCGATGATGAGCACCGCCACTGCCGATACCAACGCTTGGGTCAACGTGGGTGTCGGGCCGGCGATGAACCAGATTACGAAAGTGATGAGGGCAGTGGCGATCACGACCGGCACGAAGTAGGCCGAGAGGGCGTCGGCTAGCCGCTGGATCGGCGCTCTGGATGCCTGTGCCTGCTGCACCATGCGGACGATCTGGGCCAGCATGGTGTCCGCACCGACCTTGGTTGCACGCACCCGCAACGAGCCGGTGGTGTTGAGCGTCGCGCCGATGACAGCGTCGCCAGTGTATTTGGTGACTGGTATCGATTCGCCGGTCACCATCGACTCGTCAACGGCAGACTGCCCAGACAACACTGTTGCATCGACCGGGATTTTCTCACCGGGGTGGATCACGATCTGGTCGCCGACGATGACCTCGTCGACGGGAAGCTCGGTTTCGATGCCCTCGCGCACGACACGGGCGGTGCGGGCTTGCAACCCGAGTAACGCGCGGATAGCTTCACCGGTGCCAGCCTTGGCGCGGGCTTCTAGCAATCGGCCCAGCATTAACAGGGTCAGGATCACCCCGACCGCCTCGAAATACACGTCGCGAACATCGGCCGGTAAGACCCCAGAGGCGACGGTGACCAACAGACTGTAACCATAGGCCGCCAGGGTGCCCAACGTGATGAGGCTGTTCATGTCGGCGCTGCGGTGCGCTAACGCCAGCCAGCCGGTGCGGTGGATCGGCCACCCCACGTAAAACATCACCGGGGTGATGAAGGCAAGCTGCACCCAATGGTCGAACAAGATCCCCGGCACCCACTTCGCGCCCAAGGGGTGAACCATTACCGCATACAGCACCGGAAGGGTAAACGCTGCGCCGATGACCACCCTACGGATCAGGTCGGCGCTCTCGGCGCGACGTTCTTCGGCCTGGGTAGCCTCGACCTCGGCGGCGGTCGGCTCGGCCACACCATCGACTGGCGCGCAACCTGAAGCAGCGGTGGGCGTTTCAGATTCGCCAGAGGGCGTGGCCACGTCGTTGGGGGTGACGACGAGTGTGCCCGAGACCATGTTCATGCCGCAGGCGAACCCGAACGATCCCGCCTGCTCCGGGGTAAACCGCACTGTGGTGCGCTGGTAACCGGGCAGGGCCGCTGACAAATGGAGGTCGGGAAAGACGACCCGCGATGTGCAATCCCCGGTCTCTTGCCGATCGAACTCGATCTCCACCGGAACACCTTGGCGCACCTCTACAACGTTTGGGCTATACCCACCACTCACCCTAACCTGAAGCCGCTGCACACCATCGCCGACGGTTGCGGCCTGCGCGCGTCGCGGGGCAAAGAAATACCACGCCAACCCCGTGATCACTAACGCCGCCCCAACCAGAACGGCAACGTCTACACCGGACATCTTTAACTCCTCTTCAACTGAGACGAATTAGGAATTAGGCTGTGGATGGCCCAGATGGCCTGTCCGCCAGCTCCTTCGGCAAGATCTGATACGCCCCAGGCGTCGACACCCCAGACAGCCGCTGGCGGATGACAATCACGGCTACCCTCAGGGCGTGACACCGCCACGAACCCACAGCGGTGGGCGACAGCACTTGCTTGGAAAACCCATCGGCGGACGCTAAGCCGCGTCGGCGCGGCGTGCTCGGCACTCCTGAAGCGGGAAAGCCGCATGACCGGTCCAACATGATCCGAGCCTACCCCCCCGGGGTAGGTATTGGCGTCACATGGTCGAAGACACCGAGGGCAGACAAGCGCAGGTTGGGTCGCCGCCCTGGTGACCAGCGGTCTACCTGATTCGCTTCATGCGGGTGAGGGTCCTGGCCTGTGAGCTCGAGCCGGCCCTATTCGTCAGAATCGCCCAACCACCCGATGTTGTCACTCCGAGGGATTCGGCGCGATGGACGCTGAACCGCCTCGGCCCGTGTCCGGACATGCCGGGGCGTTTCAATCAGCCAAGGACGGTGGGGAGGGTCCCAGGTTTGGGTCACATTTTCACATAATTGGGAGCAGCGAGCCTCTGCAGCGTTGCCGGCGATTATGGTCGGCCGCGGGGGCCCATCATGTCGCCAGGTCCCATCATTCCGCCCATCATGCCTTGCATCATCGGGGGCATTCCGTCGCGTACGAAGCCGGTGACTTCACGAGCGTGGGCGCGGATTGCGTCGGTGAGGATGGGATCGTCGGAGGTTTCCTCGGCGACGACGCCGGTAGGCGTCAGCGTCAGCTGGCGGCGGTAGTTGCCGGCGTTGCGGAATAGTGTTGGCAGGCTTTGGCTCATGCACATGACTTCGGAGCCCTGGTTGAGGTGGGAGTACATGCTCGATACGTGTGCGTGCAGTTTGGCGGTGAGCTCGGCGGCGTTTGATTGGGTGCTGGTGCGTACGCCGCCGGGAATCTCCTCGACCGTGCGGGTGATCTCGGTGTGTCGGTTGAACATGTCCATGTAGAGGCTCATGTCGGCCGGACTGGCACCCATCATGCCGCCGTCGGTTAGGCGAACGCGCAGGACGGGCGAACCGAGGACTCCGCGAAGCGCGTACCCGATACCCGCCACCGCGCTGGCGCCGAGTGCAGCGAGTGCCGCCCGTCGGGTGAGGTTAGCCATGTGAGACCTCCTGGGCACTTTGATCGCGTGTCGCGGTGAATGAGCTTGCCGCTCAGGGCTTCACGCGCCTACATCAAGCGTCGATAAAAGTCGTCATTCTCTGGTTTGCTTCGGGGAGTGGGGGCCGCTACTTCGTGTTGGGCGCGGCCATAAGGCGCAGCGGCGGCCGGATCGCTTGACCGTCTGCCGGCGGACCGCACCGCAAGGATGATGGCCGTGAAGACGGCACCAAACAACAGCAGCATTACCGGGGTATTGATCATTGGGCTGCACCAGCCCCAGCCGCCGTACCAAGTCGTCATCGCATTGCCTCCCAAACCTCAACAGGGGTTGTTTCGTTGCCCATCGGCACGGACCCCTGGTGACACCCGCTGGGCGGTCATGTGGCATGCCGAAGGCCGAAATGGCTTCTACTGCAGCCAAATCCGCCGTGCCTGTCATCGCTTCTCTCGTTCTTCTGCCGTCAAATCACTGAGTCAATGCGGGTGCCGACACGAGGTGCAGGGCCGGACCGGGTTGCTGGTGGGTGTTGCGGCCGAAGCGGCGTAGCCGTAGTGAGTTAGTGACGACGCTGACCGAGGAGAATCCCATCGCGGCGCCAGCAATGACGGGGTTGAGTAAGCCGAGTGCGGCAAGGGGGATGGCGGCGGTGTTGTAGCCGAAGGCCCAGCCGAGGTTTTGATAGATGGTGCGCAGCGTCTGCCGCGACAGCTCGATCGACTGCACGACACCCTCGAGCCGGCCGGACATCAGGGTGATGTCGGAGGCCTCGATGGCCACGTCGGTACCGGTGCCGATTGCGATTCCCAGGTCGGCCTGCACCAGTGCGGGGGCGTCGTTGACGCCATCGCCCACCATGGCGACCACCCGCCCCTCGTCTTGGAGTGCCCGAATTGCGGTGACCTTGTCCTCGGGTAACACCTCGGCCAACACTCGCTCGATGCCGACTTGCGTGGCGATCGCAGCCGCGGTGCGGGCGTTGTCGCCAGTGATCATGGCGACGTGTAGTCCCATTGCGTGCAGTTGAGCGACCACGGCGGAGGCGTCGTCCTTGACCGTGTCCGCCACCGCGAGTACGCCCACAACCTGGCCGTCGCGGCCGACGAACACCGCAGTGCGGCCCTGGTTTTCGAGTTCTGTGGAAGCTGCGGCAAGGTGTGGGGGCAGATCTAGATTGTGCTCGTCGATGAGCTTGCGTCTCCCGACGAATACGGGGTGACCGTCGATTTCGGCGCGCACTCCGTGGCCCGCGACGTTGGTGAACGCCGTGGCGGCCGGAATCTTGAGATCGCGCTCGCGGGCACCCGCAACGATGGCCGCGCCGATGGGGTGTTCGGAGCCCGACTCGACGGCGGCGGCGATCTCTAGCACGTAGTCGGGCTGTCGGCGCTTACCGACAATGACGTCGGTGAGCTGCATTTGGGCGCGGGTGAGGGTGCCGGTCTTGTCGAACACCACGGTATCGATCTTCTTGGAGGCCTCCAGGACCTCACCGCCCTTGACCAGGATCCCCATGTCGGCACCCCGGCCGGTGCCGACCGTAATCGCGGTGGGGGTGGCCAGCCCCAGGGCGCATGGGCAGGCGATGATGAGCACCGCGACCGCCGCGGTCATGCCCGCGACGGGGTTGCCGGCCAGCACCGTCCAGCCGGCAAACGTCGCAACGGCAACCGCGACAACGGCCGGCACGAACACCGCCGAGACCCGGTCGGCCAACCGCTGCACGGGGGCCTTGCCACCCTGGGCTTGTTCGACCAGGCGCACGATGTGGGCCAGCGCGGTGTCGGCCCCCACGGCGGTGGCGCGCACGGTCAGCACGCCGTCGACGTTCACGGTGGCCCCGGCGACATGGTCACCCACGGTTTTTTCCACCGGGACGGATTCGCCGGTCAGCATCGACTCGTCGACGGCGGCACGCCCGTCGACAACCTGACCGTCGACGGGGATCTTCTCGCCGGGCCGGACCCGCACCAGGTCTCCGACTTGCACTTGGTCGACCGGGACGAGCACTTCCTGGCCGTCTACGAGCAGGCAGGCTTCCTTGGCGCCCATCTCCAGCAGCTTGCTGATCGCCTCCGACGCCTTGCCGGTGGCTCTGGCCTCGACATAGCGGCCCAGCACGACGAACGCGATGATCAACGCGGCGGTGTCGAAAAACAGTGGGCCACCAGCGAACAACTCATAGGTGGAGTAGACGAAAGCGGTCAATGTGCCCAGCGCGATCAGCGTGTCCATATTGGCGCTCAACGCTCGCGCTTGCTGCACTGCCCCTTTGAGGAATGGCCAGCCGGCGACGAATTGCACCGGTAGCGTGGCGGCAAAGGCCAACCATCCCGCCCACGGGTAGGCGCCGAACAGCATCGGCGACGCCATCGCAAGCAGCCCTAGCGGCATGGCCAGCCATAGCCGTCGCAGCCACGTCCGGCGCTGGCGCTGGTTGTCCTCGCGCGGTGACAGCTGCCCACAGCTGGCCGGCCCCGACCCACATCCGCCACCAGTGTTGATCGGCTGATCACCGTCGGGCGAACGGCCGAACAAACGACGGATCCGGCCGGTCAGTGTGCGCACCCCCCCGGTATTGCGGGGATCAGCCGAGTGGGGGGCACGCGCGGGCACTGATTCCGCCGGGGTGTGCCGCGCTTCGGTGATCGCTGCCAAAACCGCAGCGGTGTCGCAACTTTCGGGCGAATACAACACCACCACCGACGCGGTGCGTGGGTAGGCGTACACCGCATCCACGCCGCTCACGTTGGCGACCATGTCCTCGATCGCGACGGCCCGAACTGTGTCGAAGCGAAACCCACTGGCCTGCACACGCATTCGTCCCGACGCGTCCGAGACGACCTTCAGCTTGACTTCGCCATCGGCGATGGTGTCAGTGGTCATCGGTGTTGCCCGGGTCGCTCGCCACCGCTGTGGCGTTGTCCCCGATGCGTTCTTTGGCCTCGGCGATCACGTCGGCCGTGGTTAACCGTGCCCGCTCAGCGCTCTCGCCGGCCTTGCGTTCGGCCTCACGGGCCACGCGGATGCCCCAGGCGGTCACGGTAACGGTCGCCGCGCGCAGCGGAACTTTCGCGATTCCCTTGCGCAACACCTCATAGGCCGCAACCCCCACCGCGCCGGTCACCACGGTGGGTACCGCCTTGGCCACAAATCCATGCAGCACCAACATCTTCAACGCTCCCTTTCATCTCTATTCCTCAGCCACACGGTGGCTGTCGTAGCTAATGGCCAGCACCAAAAGCCGGTGTCGTTACGTGCGGCTTCCTGCCGTCGCCGGCTCTTTGTCGCTAGGTTCACCGACCGCGGCGCCGCCTAGCTGGGCCTGCGGGCCGGTCAATGCCGGGGTGAATTTCACCGCATCAATCAACTCTTCGATGGCGGCTTGCCCGCGGCCACCGAGCACCGCCGAGGAAAAACACGTCTCCAAGTGGTTGTGCAACATCACCCGATTGGCACGCTCGAGCGAGGACTGCACCGCCGAGATCTGCTTCATCACGTCCACGCAGTAAGCGTCGGATTCCAACATCCGAATGATCCCGTCAAGGTGGCCGCGAACCGTCTTGAGCCGGTTCAGCGCCGCGTGCTTTTTCGCCGTCAATTCCTCGCTCATAGCCGCCTCATCACTCCCATCGACATCCGATTCACCCGAGGATACTCCACCCCACCCGGGGTGGGTACTCTTCAAGGAGTTACCGCATTCGGGGAATCACTGAAGGGAGTGTCTTAAGTGGACAACGGCCAAGGGCGTGCATGGTCGCGGACTGATATCTGGTTACCGGCATTCCTGTTAGGTTTGGCGGGTCTGGGCTGGTGGTGGTCAGTGGTCACCGCGGCGGACATGCGCGGCGACACAATGCCGATGGACAGCCAATCCACGACGTCGCTGGCCGCGTTCCTCATCGCGTGGGCGGCCATGATGGCCGCCATGATGCTCCCCGCGGCATTGCCGGTGGTTGGCCGCTACGCCCGCGCCGCCGGCGGCAAGGCCGCTGCAGCGATCGTCTTCGTGACCGGATACCTGGCCGTGTGGACCGTGGTCGGCGTCCCGGCCTTTCTTGCGTCAACCCATCTGAACCCGGTGCTCCATAGCTGTCCGTGGGTAGGCCGCGTCGCCGGTGTGGTCGCCCTGGTCGCGGGGCTGCATCAGCTCACGCCGTTCAAGGCGACATGCCTGCGCTATTGCCGCCGGACCACGTCGTTGTCCGGCGCGTCAGGCAACAACCTCAACAGTCCACCCCGCGCATTGCTCGCCGGAGGCCGCTACGGCATCTACTGCCTTGGCTCTTGTTGGATGCTAATGCTGGTATTAATCGCCTTTGGCACAATGCAATTGGCGTGGATGCTGGCACTGTCGGTCGTCATCTGGCTGGAAAAAGTGACGCCCTTCGGCGACCAGCTCAGGCATGCGACAGCAGCGGCACTCATCATCCTCGGCGTCGCGCTACTGGTACATCCCACGTTAGTCACCCACCTCATCTCATAAAACGGGTGTGGTGGGACCTTGCTCAACTACCGTTATTCGGCTTTGAGCCCGATCCGCCGTAAAGCGGGTACCCCGCGGCACACGATCACCGGGGTCCAAGCGATCCGCCTCATCCATCAAGTCCCCCGGAGGTTCGTCGGGTTCTAAACGGGTCACCTCACCCATCGCGCCGCAGCCGGCGCGATGGGTGTTCTAGGGGGCGCCTCTTCGACCAAAAGGATTCGGTAGTTTCGACATCCCCGTCGAGGTCGGCGAGGAACGACACCAAATAAATCAGTCGGGTGTCTCTTCGCAATGGGCTGACTATCGGAATGCCTAGCTTGCGGCAGTCGTGTGCCGGGAATCGGCAACAGCCGAAGGTATTGACCTTAGCCGAATAGCCGAGGAATTAACGGCTTTCGCGGCTTCCTATACGCCGCTAGTACTGATTGGCTCGCCGCTGGAATGACTCTGCTCCATGATGGCATCGGCATCCAGGTCGCTTTCCAAGATCCAGCACACCGTGGAATGGTCGTGTTCGGTGGGTGCGGCCTGAGAGGCGTACTCGAGAAGGGTCTGCAAGTGACTTTCGAGCGCAACGAGTTCGGCGACCTGCGCGCGGACTTGGTCCAGGCGAGTGGTTAGGACTTGTCGGACGTGCCCGCACGGCACCTCGCCACGGTCGTGGATCGCCAGGATTTGGCGGACCTTCCGCAAGGTCAGTCCGGCGGATTGGCCCCGATGGATGAACCGCAACCGATCCACAATTTCAGGCCCATAGTCGCGATATCCGGAAGCAGTGCGTGCGGGCGGCGGTAGCAGACCCGAGTCCTCATAGAAGCGGATGGTTTTGGCGCTGGTGTTGGCCAGTTTCGCCAGCTCGCCGATCTGCATTGGCGCCTCCCTTGACCTTCTAGTCCACTGGAAGGATAACACTGGGTTTGGGTCGGCAGATGGCCGAAGGCGCGAACAAGATTGGTGGTGATTGTGGCGAGCACAGCGTTCCACTCGCTCTCCGCAATCTCTCGCAGAGCCCCACGGCCGCAATCGAAGGCGTGTACGGGGCGCCCGGTCACGATGATCTTGCTCACGGTGTGGGTGCTCGTCGGCGTCGCCGGTTGTTGGTTGGTGCAGTCTGAGTCTTCTCAATCGAATTCAGCACACGCCTCTTACGCATCCCTGAGCGCTGAATTCGCGGTCAACGCTGACCATTCAGCTGCCGACTGCACCGCGTCACCGGAATGCCCCCAAGCGTTCGCGATTGCGGTGCTGCCACTGTCGGCCACGGCTCTGGTCACGCTGGGGTCCGGCGTAGCAGTGACCACCGCCGTCGGCTCAGTCACCGACGGTGTGTCACCCGGGAGGCGGGGCCCGCCCCGCGGCGTCTCTGTCGCCCTTTCGGGTCGAGATATCTTGACGCGGTTCTGTCTAGCGCGTCGCTGATCGGTCAGCGTCAGGCCGTTGTGCATTGGCCACTGCGGCCAGTGACCAATGACCTTGTCAAGGGCGCACTTTAAAGGGAGAACCCGCTGTCGAAGCGGCGATCGGACCGCGCTCGTGGTGGCTTGGCTCATCGTCGGATGAGCTTTCGATCAAGAACCCGAACGATCACCACGGTCGTGTGGAAGATCCCTCGCCGCCACAAGCCTGTTGCCCTGCGTGCTGGGGCCTCAATTCCCTAACCGGTCTGGGTCTTGGCGCACGACCGCGGGAGTAAGCGGAAAACACGATGGAGAAGAGAGAATCTAATGAAATCTGAAATTGGGAAATCGCTCGCGCTGTTCGGTGGCGCGGCTGCAGTTGTTTTCGCGTTCGGATTTAATGGTGGGGGCTACGACAAGTTGCCAAGTACACCGAGAACGGCGACAACTGCGTTCGTCGTGACGCCAGTGCCCACACCTCCGGCCCCTCCCGTAGGCGTCGCCGATCGCAAGCCCAGGGCTAGTCTGCGCGGTTGCATTGTCGGCCTCAACTGTGGACCCATAGGCCCCGTAGGCCCTAAACGTCCCAAACAACCTCAACTGCACATGCCCCAAACATCCTCGCCTCCTCGAGGGCGCCCGAACTTTGGAATAGTTCAGTAGGGCCGTCAAGATACTGCCGCGGACGGAAGGCTCGGCCGCTCAGGCGACGCTCGCAGCGGCTGTATGTGGCGGGCTTGGCGACGAATTGTCTTGATGCGAGACATGTTGCGCCGCAACATCATCTCAACGTTTTCGCCAAGCAGGTCTTGCGTTTGGCCGATTCTGTGTGGAACAGCTTGGACTAAAACGTGATTGCCTCATCGCCGTCATCGGGTGAGCGCACACGGGATCGCCATGATGTTGAACAACAGATTTGTCGGTGTGACCGCACTGCTGGGAACCTGCAGAACAGTGAAGCACAACCTCGGCTAAATCGACGACTGCACGACCACGTCACGCCGATTGTTGCGGCAATGGATTTCAATCACCGACGCGACGACGCCGAAGGTGTTCGGCGCTGCGGAGTTTGGCGAGCAGTCCGCGGATGGCGGGGACGGACCCGCTGACTCTTAATCAGCGGGTCCGGGTTTCGAAATCCTGACCGCTCTGCGTATGAAACGCTGAGTCCATAGAGGCCACTTAGTGGGTCAACCGATTGCGAGAGACGCAGCGCTGCGATGGCGGTCAGCGCTGGAACATACTAACCGACCAGGCCGCGGAGGCTCGCACGCCATAAGCCGACCTGCGCCGGTCATTGAGTGGTGAAAATGCGCCATCGCGATCTTTTTGGGACAGATGGTCGCAGGTTCAAATCCCGTCAGCCCGGCCAGGCGGTTCGCGGTCCATCTTTCTGGCTGAACATATCCGGTCGAGCGTGCCGGCTGTTGTGACGGTCTGACGTGGAAACGGCATCAAGGCCGCAACATTCATTGCGCCGAGTTGAGCTGCTGCTACATTTAGGGGCACTGTGCGCAGCGACTTAACCAGACAGCGACTTGTGCGATGGGCTAGTGCCGTCGTCGCAGCGGTGTGGCTACTGGGTGGCAACGCCGAGCATGTGTGGCACGTTGCCGGCCTCATCGATCCAGGACATCCATCGATCACCTCAGCCAGTGGTCCACTCGCGGTCAACGCGGACCACACGAATTGCGATCGCGGGTCTCCGCGCTCGTGTCCCGAAGCGGGGACTGCGGTGGATGTTCCCCGCGCCGCCTCTGATTTTCTCGTGGTTGGCGTGTTTGCAGCGGCGGTAGCCGTCGGTTTCTGGTTTGCGTCTTCACAACTAAGAAGGGGTCCGCCTCGCGGGGCCGCCCTCGTTTTGACCGGTCAAGACATATTGAAACAGTTCTGTCTTGCACGTCGCTGATACGGCAGCGTCAGACGTTCGTTGCTGCGTCCGTCTGCGCCGATTCCTTTCGAGAGCTACGCGCTACTGACGGCATCGGCGGATTAACTCTGACTCAGCTTGGGCATCCGCTAATCGAACTGCGTCGATTCATCTGAAGGATGTGTTCACTGCGCCGCTTGGCGCACGCGGTCACTGCCCGTCCTCGGACACCTAAAGAGATCACTGAAGCGACCCCGCTGTGTCGCTTCTGCGAACCAACATCGTCCAGGAGTATGCACATGCCTTGTTGCAGTATCAAACCCGTCTCGGCGGCTGCGGCTGCGGCTGCGGCTGCCGAGACTCATCACGATTGGCGACAGAACCCAGCCCCGCACGCATTGAAAACGCCGGGCGCCGGAATGGTTGTCTTCGCTACGACCTCGCCATCGGGACCAACGTTTGCCGGATGGTCCGCCACGCAGCAGGCGGTCACCGAGTTAGATCTCGGATCACTAGCCATGCGCGCTTGCCTTGGCCGGCGACGAATTGAGCATTGCATATATTGCGATGTACGCATAAGTTGTGGGCATGAGTTGGCAGGGATGGAGGCGCGATGAGCGCCGGTCATAATCACACGCACGGCCATTCGTCGCCGGACTCGGACCGCCGCTGGCTGGTTGGTGCGCTGGCGGTCATCGTGGCTTTCATGCTGGCTGAAGTGTCGGTGGGGATTGTCGCGAAATCGTTGGCGTTGCTTTCCGATGCGGCCCACATGCTCACTGATGCAGCCTCGATTGCGTTGGCGCTATGGGCGATTCGTTTGGCTGCTCGCCCGGCAGCAGGGCGGATGACCTATGGATGGCGTCGCGTCGAGATCCTGTCCGCCCAGGCCAATGGTGTGACCCTGTTGGTACTGGCCGGTTGGCTGGGCTTCGAGGCAGTCAACAGGCTGATTCATCCTCCGCGGGTGGCGGGCACCTTGGTGTTAGTCACCGCGCTAGTCGGCGTGGTCGTCAACGTCGCCGCGACGTGGATGATTAGTCGCGCCAACCGGACCAGCCTCAATGTTGAAGGCGCGTTTCAGCACATCCTTAACGACTTGTTTGCCTTCATCGCCACTGCAGTGGCCGGGCTGGTCATCGTTCTCACCGGTTTTTTGCGCGCGGACGCGATCGCCACGTTGATCGTGGTGGCGCTGATGGCGAGGGCCGGAGTCGGGTTGGTAAAGGCGGCGAGCCTGATCTTTTTGGAGGCAGCCCCCAGTGGCACGGAACCTGCCGTGATCGGTGAGGCGATGGCCGCACACGAAGCGGTGGTGGAGGTCCACGACTTGCACGTTTGGGAAATCACGTCTGGCCAACCGGCGCTCTCGGCGCACATCATCGTTGCCGAGACTCGCGACTGCCACTCCACACGAATTGAATTGGCGCAGCTGCTAGGCCATGAGCATGGTATTTCCCATACCACGTTGCAGATGGACCACGACGGGTCTCAAAGCACCAGTGGGGACGGACATTCGGCCGGTGCGCATTGTGAGGAGCCGCATGGCCCGATACACCGCTCCACCAAGGCATAACGTATGGAGCGGAACGCAATGATGGCTATCATCACCGGGCGTTTATCACTCAAAGAAGTGATATCGGCGGGCGGTATCGCCGGATCGTCTGGTCAGACGACCGGCACATACTCAATAATCATCTTGTAGTTCAAGGGATTACAACGCTTAGCTTGTGCAGATCGACAATGACTGCCGGCAATGACTTTGCGGGGCAACAGCCAGCGTAGACAGCTATTCATTTGCCGACGGCACGACTGCCAACTCATGAGCAAGAGGAAGGTTTGCTATCCAATGTCGGACAACGGAATTGACCAAATCGTCGACTCGGCACCGCAGTGCCGGCGCTGCGATGCAGAAGCCCTATCGCGATCGCGATTCTCGGTGAGCATCTATGAGTGCACCGGCTGCGGGGAGTCGGTCAGCCTGGACTGGGCTCCGCTGGAGTTGCGTATGGGCATCGACACGGCTGCGGACACGGGACTGCGAGAGGCCGCTACTAAAGCCAAGTTTCGTGTGATTTTCGGGCGCGAAGCACGATTGTCGTGGGTATTGGCGATGCTGGGGGGTCTGATCGGGGCGACTGCGTTTACCCACTCTGCCGGCTACTTTGTCACATTCATGACCGGTAACAGCGACCGCGCCGTGTTGGGCTTCTTCCGCAACGAGCCACAGCTTTCGATCGGTGCTGCACTGATTTTGGCGTCCTTTATCGGTGGCGTGGTAGTCGCATCGCTATGTCGACGCCACCTATGGTTGGCGCATCCGCACGGCCCGACCGTGCTCACGGCACTGACCCTCATGGTGGCCGCCGTCGTCGATATCGCGATCGACGGATGGTCGACCAGTCAGGTCTCCTTTGTCCCAGTGTTGTTCCTCGCATTCGCGATTGGTGCGTTGAATACCTCATTCGTCAACGGCGGAGAGGTTTCGGTCCCGCTCAGCTACGTCACCGGCACGCTCGTCAAAATGGGCCAGGGGATCGAGCGCCACGTCAGCGGTGGAGACGCCACGGAGTGGCTCAGTTACTTCCTGCTCTGGTTTAGCTTCGTTGCCGGCGGCGCTATCGGCGGCGGTATTAGCCTGCTACTTAGCGGATGCCAGATGCTCGTGGTTGCGGCACTGGCCTGCACGGCCATCAGCGGCTATACGCATTTCCATGGTGATCGTCGTGCACTTTTGCGCGAATGAGCCACCGCGGCGAGGGCCGTGCCCTGGGTCTGGCTAAGTCGAGGTCGCGCCGCGGGCCCGTCCCATACTTCGCGGCCGCGGCCCTTATCGCGGCCGTGGCATTGCTGGTGGTGGCGTGGGCGGTCCCGTCTAACCAGGCGGGGCTCGCGACATTGGCTTACCTCGTCGCGATCGTGGCCGTATTGGCTATGAGCGCAATGTTTCAACGCGTCAACCGGCACTCACTCGACCCCGGGCCGCGGACGTGGCTGGACAATTCGATGATCTTCGTATTCATCGCCGCCAGCTACACGCCGTTCGCCTGGTTGGCCCTACCGCACCCGACAGAACATCTGGTCGTGGCCGCCAGTTGGGGTGCAGCGCTGACCGGAGTTGCGCTCACGCTGCTCTGTCCGACCGCGCCGCGCTGGGTGGCGGCACCGCTGTGCCTGATGGTGGGGGCGGCGTCGATCTGTTACACCGGCACGATCCTGCAGTACAGCGGCACGATCTTGCGAAGCACCGGCGCAGTAGCGGTAGTCATGTTGTTGGTCGGGGGCGCCTTCTACAGCCTCGGCGGTGTTCTCTATGCATTGCGGCCGGGGGCGCTTCACCATCACGACATCTCCCACGCCTTCATCGTTCTCGCGGCGATGTGCCACTACATCGCTATGTGTTTCGCGGTGTTCTAGACAAATGAATCGGACGAGTCAGCGAACTTGCGAACTGCGCCAGTCGGACGGCGAGCAGCCGATCACACCGGCGTGTCGCTTGCGTGGGGAAAGCGCAAGCGATGCCGAGGAGACCTTCCGGCTCATATCAATATACGTTAGTATATACGGATGGGACAGTCTCCGTTGGATACTTGCGACCTCTTGTGCCTGGACCTGCGGCATGCGGAGTCGATTCGAGCGTCGCTGCCGTCCTTGGATCGAATTGAGGTATTCGCCGCTCGCGCCCGAGCATTGAGTGACCCGACGCGACTCACGATTGCGGCTGCCTTGCTGACGGGTGACGAATTGTGCGTGTGCGATGTGGCCTGGGTGGTGGGTCAGGCGCAGAACCTCGTGTCGCATCACTTGCGTCAGCTCAAAGTCGCCAAGCTGGTGTCCTCCCGCCGGTCCGGCCGACTCGTCATGTACCGACTGACCGAACAGGGCCGGGAGCTCACTTCGGCTGTCATGACCTTCTCCGTGTCACCTGTGAAGGAGCGCAACGATGTCTGATGCGTGCTGTGGAAGCGACGAGGCTGACCAACCGCAGGCGGGGCCGGAAAAACTCTGGCAGGTTCGAGAATTGCAGTGGGCGGCGCTGGCCGCCGTTCTGCTCGCATCTGCCTGGTTGATCGAGGTGTTCGGGCGCACTTCAGTGGCCTCGGTGTTGGAATGCGCTTCAGCGGCGGCCGGTGCGGCGTCATTCGTGCCAGGTGCGTTGCGCGGATTGCGGCATGGCCGCATCGGCGTGGGAACGTTGATGACGATCGCCGCGGTGGGCGCGGTCGCGTTGGGCCAGTTTGCCGAGGCGGCGATGCTAGGAGTCTTATTCTCCATTGCTGAGGGGCTTGAACACTACGCGGTGACACGGACCCGCCGCGGCCTTCGCGCTCTGTTGTCGCTGGTGCCACCGACAGTCACCGTGGTGCGCGGCGGCCGCGAAATCACCGTGGCCCCAGAGGATCTCGCGGTCGGCGAGAGGATGGTGCTACGTCCGGGGGAGCGAGCGGCTACCGACGGCATGATCACGGCCGGGCGTACCAGCCTGGACGCATCAGCCATCACCGGGGAGTCGGTGCCGATCGAAGCCGGCCCGGGCGACCAGCTACATGCCGGCGCCATTAACGGCAGCGGCGCTATCGAGGTCGAAGTGACTGCCGCCGCCAACGACAGCTCACTAGCGCGGATTGTCCACATTGTCGAAGACGCTCAGGAACGTAAAGGTGCCGGCCAACGCCTCGCTGATCGGGTCGCTCGGCCTCTGGTGCCGGCGATCATGATCCTGGCCATTGCTGTTGCTGTGTTTGGCGCACTGCTTGGTGATCCGCTGGTCTGGCTGCAGCGCGCCCTCGTTGTGTTGGTGGCCGCGTCGCCGTGCGCCTTGGCGATCGCCGTGCCCCTGACAGTGGTGGCCGCGATCGGCGCCGCGAGCCGGCAAGGCGCGCTCGTGAAGGGTGGGGCTGCGGTCGAAGCGCTGGGTCGGATACGCACCGTGGCGCTCGACAAGACGGGAACCCTCACCCGCAACAGGCCTGAAGTCATCGACACGATCACCATCGGTGACAGCACCGATACCGACGCTCTGCGGGTAGCGGCTGCGTTGGAAGCCCGCAGCGAACATCCACTCGCGCAAGCGATTCTGGCCGCCATAGAGACCAACATCCCGAGCGCCACCGGAGTCACCGCGGTCCCCGGGCACGGATTGACCGGCCAACTCGACGGGATGACGCTGCGGCTGGGCAAACCGGGTTGGATCGACTCAGGACCACTGCGCAGCGAGGTTGATCGGCTGCAAGGGGCCGGAGCAACCGTGGTGTTGCTCGAACGCGACGGCGCCCTTATGGCCGCAATCGCGGTCCGCGACGAACTTCGACCAGAAGCCGCCGAGGTCGTGACTGCGTTGCGTCGTAACGGGTTCGAGGTCGCCATGCTCACCGGCGACAACTCGCGCACCGCCCAGGCCGTGGCTAACAAGGCAGGTATCACCATCGTCCACGCCGACCTGCTACCCGAGGACAAAGCCCGACTGCTGCCCGAATTGGCCCGCGGTAAGCCGATCGCCATGGTCGGCGACGGGATCAACGACGCGCCGGCGCTGGCTACTGCCGACATCGGCATTGCCATGGGCGCCATGGGCACCGACGTCGCGATCGAAGCCGCCGACGTCGCGCTCATGGGCGCGGATCTGCGTCACCTTCCGCAGACCTTGTCTCACGCCCGCCGGGCTCGCCGGATCATGCTGCAGAACATCGTGCTGTCGCTAGCGATCATTACCGTCCTGATCCCGATCGCCGCGTTGGGCCTACTCGGACTGGCCGCAGTGGTGCTCATCCACGAAGCCGCGGAAGTGCTCGTCATCCTCAACGCGATCCGCGCCGCCAAAACACAGCCGTTGCCGGGCGTCGCCTCGGTGGCGCTCAAATTGACGTCGACACCCCATATCAACATTGGTGCACACCCACCGCTAACCGATCCGTGCTGCGGGCCAACCGCCCAGGCATCGCCGGTTGGTGTTCAGACGCTCACGCTCGTCCCAACCGAGCAGGGATCATGCTGCAGCGACGAGTGCGCATGTTGTCACCCGACCGCACCCGACAAGGGATGAACGTGTCGGCGACCTGGGTCGGCACCTAATGGGCTCGCCCGCACGAGGTTGCACTTGCTTAGTGGAGGCTCAATGCGGTGGGCCCGGCAGTGCGCAGCGGCCCGATGCGGTCTGCACCGGATAAGCGGGTGAGCTTAACCGATTTTTGTCAGGGTAAAGGTGTCGCTCGGATCGCTCAGGCCGCAGGGTGCGGTGCTGTCCAAGAAGATCGCAACCCCGGTGAGCGTCAACGGGTCCCACCATTGATCCACGGTGACCGGATGCTGGCTGAGATCGTTGCTGCAGATTGCGCCCGCCGGCATCGTCCGCTTCACGTCGTAACGACCATCAATCAGCGGGGCGTTGAACCCTTGACCTGGACCGGTCGTGACGTGGGCGACGCAGACCTGCTTGCATGTTGTGCTAATCGTCCACGTTCCGGTATCGCCATCCTCGTCGGCGTAGTGGTAGACACCGTTCATCTTGAGGTCATCGGCCGCGGCGAGTGGCTCAGCTTGGGATGCTGGTGGCGACAGCACGCTGGCAAGGAGTGTGGTCGCCGCAACGACTACGCCGATTTTCATAAATTCCGCTCTCGTGTAGAAAGTCTCCTTCCCGGAGAAGACGAGCCAAACGTATCCGCAAACTGGCTGGGATCCTCGGGAGTCGCGTCGGTGCATATCGAATTGAAAGACCGGCGGTGCACAAGGCCGCTGAATTCTAAGAAATCGGCCAGTATTGAGCCGACTACGGTGTCGCATTCGTGTGAAATCAGCACTGCCGAAAGAAACTCATTCCAACGCAGGGGCTTTAATGAGAGCAACTTGGGAGTTGTTCCTGCGGATGACGGTCGCGCGATGGTCGGCGGTGGCTGGATTGCCAAGGGTTGCAAGGGTTGCAAGGGTAATATTCTACTGTGTATGTACATAGACCGTAGATCACTCCGGATGGCCTATGGTCTATTCGAGGAGGAGACATACAGTCGGTGCTGCCGGGGCTCGCGACCCTGGCCTGCGCTGTCGGACGGGGCTAATGATGCGCACCGACGCACGCGATGGCCGGCAGGCGGCCTTGCACTTCCGAACCCGCCTCGTCATGTATCTCTGCATCTTCGACCCATCGATGCGCAACAGGATCGCCTTGGGCGGACAGTTACCCGATCAGCGTGGTTGCAACCACTATGGTGTCGACCGCCACCACGGCGTCGCGGCGATCGTCCTTTGGGCGATCCGGGCCAGGACCTCCCTCCGCTCGTTCAATTCCTGGCCGCCGGGCCATGAGCATGACCCCCGTGAAATGGAGGCTCAAGATGCCGAAAAACGCGCCAGGTGCTAGGCCAAATGGTGCGAGCAGGAGAAAGGGATTCAGTGTCGCGGCACGGAATGCTGTCGCGCGGGCGCGCGGGGTGCGCAGCGGAGGATGGGTACGGATCGTCTTAGCAGGAATCGTTGTCTTGATCGCCATCGTCGTCATCGCGAAATCGGTTCGTTCTCAACAGAATCAAGCAGTTCCTCCGCAGCTGCATAACCCACCCGTTACCACTGTGGTCGGTCGTCAGACGGCTCCGCCGTGGAGCGCTCCGACCGATGCAGCTGCCGCGGTGCGCGCGGCCGGGCTGCCCATGCTCAATCGCGAGGGCACTGTCGAACACATTCATGCCCACCTCGACGTGCGCGTTAATGGGCAACCCGTTGAGGTCCCAGCGATGATCGGTGTCGACCGGGGGGGAATCAGCCCCGTGCACACGCACGACTCGACGGGGGTGATTCATATCGAATCGCCCGTGACGCGGACGTTTACCCTCGGCGAGTTCTTCACCGAATGGGACGTCGGACTGTCCACCGATAGCATCGGCGGTTTGCAGACCGGTAACGGAAAGACGCTGCGGGCCTTCCTCAATGGCAATCCTGTCACCGGCAACCCTGCGGCCCTGCCCATCAACGCGCACGACGAAATCGTGCTGATCTTCGGGGGCGCCCAACGCGGAGAATCCATACCTAGTCACTATGAATTCGCGTCGGGCCAATAGCGTTGCGCCTTGGAAACCGATTGATGCGACGTGCGTCGAAATTATATCGAGCGTTGCAGCATCACGTGACCGTTGTCGGCCAAAACCACCTGTACTGCAGCGATCTGGTTGATCGGCATCGAAACGCTGCCGGTGGGTGTCGCCGTGTGGCCGGGGATGGCCACCCAAGACGCTAGCCGGGTTTGGCTGCCGTCGCGACCTACCACGACCAATGCCACCGTATCGTGGGAGGCATCCGGTGGAGCCATGCACACGAACTTCAGCGCGATGTTTGTACCCCACTGCTCGCCGCTAAGCGATACCGTCGAGGACAGTAGGGTCGTCCCGACCTGGTCCATTGGCAGGGCCGACACGGTCGACTGCCGCGGGGTGGACGTCAAGAAACTGCTGTGAACCCCGATCAGCACACCGATCGTCAGAATGACGGCAGCGGCCGCCCAGCCCATCCAAGTCATCATGCGGGTTCGGCGGCGACGGGAACGCACCGCGGCCTGTAGCGATGGGAGCAACTCCGGCGGCATCTCCGATGCGGCGGATGGCTGGTCTGCCTTGTTGATCGCGGCGATGTCAGTGCGGTCGAGCTGTGACAGCATGGCCGGGATGCCGCTGAGTTCGGCGACGGCTTGTCGGCATTGCGGGCAGCCGGCGATGTGCGCTTCGAAGTCGCGCCGATCGGTGGCGCATAGTGATCCCAAGACGTAGGCGGCATCCCACAGCGCGTGGTGGTGGTTGTCACCAGTCGGGCCGAGCCCGCGTAGCGATGTCCTCATCATCTTCCATCCCCAGCTGCTAGCACGCATTTGGGATTGAGGGCGTGGACGGGCTGGCGGACGGCTTCAGGCTCAAGCCAACCGCCTTGCGCCATTTGGCATTCGCCGCCGATGGGCCTCTGGATGAGTGGCCGCGGGATAACATGAATCGAGACTCCACCGCCGCTGCGGCGATTCCAATGTCTGAAGCAATCTGTGTGGTAGTCGATCCCCGACGGCACGAGCAGTTCGATCACGGCCCGATGCCCGGCCGACGGTTGGCCGATTGCGTCGAGGATCACCAGCTGGCCCAGCGCGGCGCCGATCTCGTCAGGAGTGGTCAGCCGAGGCGTGCTTGAGTTGATGCGTCGCTCGTCGATGAGCATGCCGCGCGCCGTGGTGAACAGCGGCCCTCCCGCCGATCGTTCGGCGGCTGCGGCTCGTGATTGCTCCCGCCTCCGCTGGCGCGCCTCGCGGACGACGTCTTCGGTGCGACACTGGACGCCCGTTAACCCCATTGTGTATCGCCATAAGCCGGGCGGCGCGCTCGTCGAAGAGAGGCGCCATCGCCGCGACTTGCCCCTCCGATCCTGCGGTTGGCTCCTGGCACTCAATCACCTCCTGTTATGACACGAGTTGAGTACCTGGCAAGTTCACCAGCCCAAGCGCTACCATCCTTACTATCTACGATATCTGTACGTAGATAGTAAGCCTCATATTTCGCCGTGGCCACGCTGGTTTCGTCCAACTCCCCGGCGACGCACAAGACGAACGCGATAAATGACGTGCGATCGGGCTGGCTCCTGAAATGGTTGGCCGGGCGCAGCAAGGGCCGCGTCGGCTCCGTTCATTGCGGGCACCGTCCGCCTAACCTACTAACTATGCACATAGGAAGTAGGGATACCTGCTGGACGGCAAGTCGTTGCGGCACCGGCTCTGGCGGCATGACGGGACACGGCGGCATTATGGGGCCACCGTAGCCGCCGACGAACGCGAAGTCACTTCGCACCAATGCCACTGCAAGGCAGCCATATTCGACGTGCTGCAGGCAGAGCCCCTGGGCCCGGCATGGTTTACTTGCGTCGGCGTCGTCTGGGCAGCCGCTGCAACGCAGCACGCAACCGCGCGGATTCTTCTGGGCTGATCTGTTCGAGGAAGTGGCTAAGCACCAGCTCGGAGCGCCCCCCGCCGTCGAGCGCCTCACGCATAAGCCGGGCACTGTGCTGCTCGCGGGTCAACGTCGGCCAGTACCGGTAGGCCTTGCCGTCTCGTTCACGCGCCAGCCACCCTTTGGTGTGCAGGTTGTCCATGGTTGACATGACGGTGGTGTAGGCGATCTCGCGTTGGGCAGCCAGCTCGTCGAAAATTTCGCGGACGCTCGTCGCTCCATCCCGGTCCCAGATGCGGTCGATCACCACGGCTTCCAACTCTCCGAACCCGCGCACCCGCACCGTCACGCCTCCCACCGGCCCCGCATCCCACACCGCGCGATGTACTCAACTACGTATGTGCATAGTAGATTAAACTATGGCGCACACACAATGTCGGGTATCCGACCACGACCGCCGATCTTGGCCGCATGCGCGCGGCCCCAGCCTTGGCAATATATAGGCGCTCCCAGGGCAGGACTTGGCGATTGGGGTTGCGCGCTGTGTCTTATTGGTTTCGTACTTAGACCAGCATTGCTCGTTGGCTGCTAGCTGTCGTGAAGCGGACCTCGTGTAATCGGGTGGTTGGTGCTGCGTGCTGTTGGAGGGGGTTGGTGGGGGTGTGGGTAGGGGCGTCTGGACATCGGACCCGTTATGCGACGACTTGCACGGGATCGCCGATAGTGACGCGTTCGAAGTACCATGCGGCGTTGTCGGGATTGAGGTTGATGCATCCGTGGCTGACATTGGTGTTTCCCTGGGAGGTCACTGACCAGGGTGCTGAGTGCACATACACGCCGCCCCAGGTGACGCGGACCGCGTACTCGACGGTGAGCTTGTACCCCTCTGAAGAGTCCAGCGGGATACCAATGGTTCGCGAATCCATCACTACACTGCGTTGCTTTTCCAGCACCGTGAAGGTGCCGACCGGGGTCGGGCGGCTGGCCTTGCCCAGCGATGCTGGCATGGTCCGAAGTACCTCTCCGTTCCTGCTGACGGTGAATGTGTGTGCGGAGATACTGGCCACTCCCAGCAGCGCATCGCCGGTGTCGAATCCCGTGTCAAGCTCGTGCACGCTTACCGTGACATGGGAGTGCGCGGGCCAGTAGCGAACTGGAACCCACTGCACGACATGGGCATCGACCCACTCGAAGCGACCGGTGATGTCACCCGGTGACGCGACGCGGATGGTCCGCTCGATCGCGGCGCGATCAGTCGCCGGCACTGCCGCGGTGAAGATCACCACGACTGGGTGCCCTACGCCTACAAGCGCCCCATTGGCGGGAAGGATCGCGGCAACGCGCGGTGCCCCGTCAGGGGAGGGGACGGCCGCCGAACTGGAAATCGGGGGGCGGGCCGCTGCCATCACCGCCAAGGCGACCACAACGGCGAGATAACGAACCGATCGACGCATCACATTCACCCTCCTTCTGCTCGGTACTGCGGTGGCGGCCGAGTTACCGATCGAACACATCGACACTGTCAGGCAGCGCCGACAGCACGGGTTTGAGCTAGCGTGCCCTCTCAACTAGCTCTGTGTCGGTGATCTCGGCCGGGCTCAGCGACTTGGTTGCGTCGTTCTTGAGCCACCACCACACCACGGGATAGGCGGTCGCGAAGCCCAGCCACATGCCGGCCCACATGATCAGCCACAGCGCCATCGACGTGCCCGAATACTTCAATACAAAGGCCACAAACAGCATCGAGGCGCCCATGCCGACGTCGAATGCAAGGATCGCGAGCGTGGAGAGCAGCGATGCGGCCCGCAGCCGCTGACCGGCGGTCTGCGCTGAGCCGGTGCGTGAGAGCCAGTGGTATTCGAAGGCAATTAGCAGCGGCAGGGCGAACGCCGCAATCAGTAAGATCATCGGCCACACGGCCTGGTGGGCGATGGTCACGCCGGTCCACATCACTAGCGGCATGGCGATCGCGTGCCCAATCATTGACGCGGCGCCACCGGGAATAGTTGCGACTGCGACCGTCGCGGGAAATCCCAATCGAGGCGGTTCCCCGTGTTGCCGTTGCCATTTCCGGGTCGCTGGTCGGCCCCAACGGTAGTAGGCCAGTAATGCGAACGGGCCGGCATAAATCGCGGTGATCGGCCACACGGCCTCCATCGCGTGCACGGGCTGCCGATGACCGCCAACGTAGATGTCGGCGAGAATGACACCGGCCAGCACGACCCCGACGCTCGTCACCACCCAGCCCAATACCGTCACCCACTCTGGGGCGGGCATAGCCATCATCATCATTATCTTGGTCCTTTCCCTTTCGATCGAACAACGAACTTCCGCCGGCACTTTCGGCGGCCTCGCCACGGCAGTCTCAGACGGCAGCCTGCCGCACTAGCATCGCGCCGGCTAGGTCGGCAACGTCGTGAGCACAACCCCACGACAAAGTCACGCCCGCACCGCCGTGACCGTAGTTGTGCACGATCCGAGTGCCAGGCTGCATTTCGAGTCGCACACCTCCTTCACGGAACGGCCGCAACCCCACCCGCAGAGGGTCGACCGGATCCAGCCGGGCACCGCGCAAAATCGGCAGGAACTCTGTGCAACGCTCGAGCATCTCGCGCAGCGGCGGATAGGTGTCCAGGGTGAGATTCGTGTCGTATTCACCGGGTTCGACGAGCCCACCCAGCAACAGCCGGTCAGCTCCACGCGGCACGATGAAGACCATGTTCTGGTCGTCGCTACCGGTGTTGTTGGCTACCGCATGGGCCGCCGTCACCGGTGGTATCGACGACCCGTCGTTGATCACACGCAGCAGCGCTCCACGGTGCGGGTCCATGGCCCGGTCGCCGGCCAGCTGACGCGCTCCCAGGCCGCTGCAGTTGACGATGAGGTCAGCTCCGTATTCGGAAAGCAACCGATCCTCGTGTTCCTCGAGCGGACCGGAGATACTTGCCCGGATGGCCTTGACACCCTCGGCCTCGGCTTGGCTGGCCAGCCAGGTTAGGTATCTGTCGGTATTTATGGTGGGTGCCAAATGCGAATACGCGTCGACGACCCCGGCGTTCGGGTTGACACCGTGGGCTTCGATCAGTGCGGCGTCATGCACGAACCCCGGTACATACTTTTCGAGCTCGAGCATTTTCTCTAACTCGGCCGGATCCTCGCGCACGGAGCGGGAGAAGTAGAAGACCGCGGGCCGAAGACTTACCCCGGTGCGCGGATCGGCGGCAAGCCTCATGAAACGCTCATAGGAATGCATTGCCCAACCGGCTGAACGGGCAAGCACAGCCTGGTCATCGTGATGGCGGCCGCACACCGAGGGAGGCCATTCCCACAGCGCACCAGCCACTGTCGACACCGTGTCGGAGCCGAACCGGTCGGCGACCACAGCGACTCGCCAGCCCTGGCGAGCCAGCACCAACGCGGTGGTCCACCCGCTCACTCCGGCACCAATGACCAACGCACCTGGCTGGTCCTTGCGTGCCGTCACCAACGCAGCTCTCGCCGCTGCTTGACCCTGGAATGTAGACGCGACAAAACTCATGAATTTCTCGTTTCTGTTTCAACGCCGCAACCTGCGCGGCGACGGATCCGGACAACACCAACGAGCCGAAGCATTCAGCGCAACAGCTTGAGGGGCTGACCTATCAGATACGAGCGGTACAGAATTGGATCAAAATACTTCGGCCCGAACAGCCTCTAATGGCGTATAAGGCGCGAAAAAAAGGAGGACCGCGCGTCGGCGGAATCGCTGACCCTGCCATCACGCCAGCCAAAGCCGCTATTGCGACAGTGACGACAAACCCAGCTGCGCCCGTTGTCGGTGACATCCGTAGGCATCCGCCGACGATCGGCGTCGATGCGTGCGCGTTCGACACCTGGGACGCCGTGACGCCGCTCATTTCGTGGCCGGCCTGGGTCGTCGACCCGGACGCCACTGCTGGCGCCGCGCTAGTCATATGAACGAAGTGGCACCCAGCGCCCAGGCTCACCGCCCAAAAGAGCACGGCGACTGCGCTTACATAGCGCAGCCACAGCCGTGAGCGGGCTCCCCGGGAACTCATGATGATGGCGATCATATCACCCCCGGGGGGTATACAACAGACACAACTCGCCATCTTGAGCGAACATTTCTGCGGCGCATTGGATCCAACTGGGCGCTAATCCGACGCGCAAATCAGGCCATCGGGTCGTCACACCCTGAACTCAGCTACCCCACCAGGTGTGCCATACGCTGCGCATCGACCACTCCGATTCGACGTCGGCGGTCGCTAGCTAGGACCGGTTACGCCGGATCGACGTCGATGGGAAGTTTCTCGCCTAACCGTCAGACCGGGCCCACAGAATGGTTTCGCGCAGGGCGATCTTGCTGGCGGGCGGTTTCCGCGGAGCGTCAGCGGTCGGGCTAGTTGCGACAGGGACCACCGGCTCATGGCGGGGTGGCGACGCGGGCTGCGGCTCTGTGAGGTGTGCTTGGCCGCTGGGGGGCGGCGTGGAAATCAAAAGAGCGCTGGTGGCGAGCACTGCGGCCAGCAATCCAGTCTCGACACGTATAATGTTGCCTAGCAACGAGATTCGCATATTTTCACGGTGAATGAGCCGACCCGCCAGAGCCGTCAACGATGCGGCCGCCACGAGGGTCAATTTGATCAGTAACACCCGCCCGTAGGTCGTCGATATCAGCTGAGGTAGTGAGACGACGGCTAACGCCGTGAGGATCCCGGTGGCGACGACAAGTAGATAGGACCACAGGGCTATTCGGACGTAGCACGTCATCACCGAGCGCGCCGCTACCCTTTGGTGTCGCCACGCCAGGACGGCTCGAGTGGTGTGTAGCAGCGCACCCACCCACACCGTGACGGCGGCCAGATGCACGCTTACGAGTACCGCTCCCCAGAGCCCGTGATTAATGGTGGCGTGCGAACGGATGCCCTCCGCCGCAATGACAATAGCTAGCGGCGCAAGAGCCCAGCGGCCAAATTTGGCAAAAGCGGCCGCGGTCACGAGACCTGCTCCTTGCACCAGCAAAACGGCCCCAGCGCGGCCCTGCCATACCGCAGCGAAGGCGCCAGCATCGCTAACGCGCTGTATCAACAGACCGATCACCGCCACCATTGCCAAGGCCACGCCCGCAGGCACCCACGAGGGCAGCCGGGGGAGTGCGGGCTGCTCCTGGCGGACGGCGTCGGTGGCGCGCTGTGCGACCAGGCTGCCCACGGCGATGGCTAACCCGGTGAGCAGCAGCCACCGAAGCAGGCCTGTATCCCAGTCCGGACCGGTGTTCGCGCGCCGGCCCAGACCCGGGGTCCCGGTGACTCCGACCGCGAAACTGAATTCCTCTTCGGTCTCATCTCCGTCGCTGCCGGTCACTCGCCACCGCACGGTATAGACGCCCGGCACAAGAGGCCGCTGGGGCTTTGTCGTCATTGCAGTACCGTCGCGCTCGCTGCGCGCCGCTCCTACCGGCACCTGCCGTCCCGAGCCGTCGAGCAGGGTGATCGCGTCGGGCGCGCAAGTCACGGCCTCGTTGAAAAATAAGGTGATCGACGCGGGCGAGACACTCACAGTGGATTGGCTTGCCGGGTCAGCCGACACCAAAGTTGGGTGCGCCCACGCAACGCCCGCGCCTACGCCGGCCACCGCCAGCGCGGCGGCGACGCCAGCACCGGCTATCAGGCGGCGCAGCCAGGTGGTCACAGCACCGGTCTGGCGCCGCGACACACCCTGTGCAGGTGAATGTTTGACCCAGACATTGAATCGCAACGCTCCAATCTGGCCGATAACTTGCTCGATATACCTGAGCACGTTGCCTAGTCCGCCCACCTCATCAGCACTGCGTGAGCGCGCCGGCTTCGAACGCGGCTCCCCGTGACTGCCGGTCGCCACCATGGCCCGAGCCGCGGCAGCCGCGGGCCGGGGGAGCGGGTATGACGACCGGTTCTGCGGCAAGACCCGAGGTGTCTTTCCGGCCCCGCCGACACACTTTCGCGACCATCGCAGATCGAACATTCGCTTGACTGCAGTCCAGGGGCCTCAGCAGGTTCCCGCGCCGGCATGACCAAAGACACTGGCGCACCGCCTCGTTCATGCATTTCGTAGGATTTAGCGACTGTCCACCGCTACTACTATAGGGGGGTAGGCTATGTAGTGCGAGGAAATACGTGCTGTGTTTACACTAGTCATTCTCGGATCGCGGGTTGACGGCCCGGCGGTGCGGCGACTGCGAGACTGTACGCGTCCAAGTCGCAGTTCGAGGACACTAAAGCGTCAAACGGTTGAAGGTGAAGGATTTAACACCTCGTCGAGAAGGGCGCGGGCGAGCGTACGTATTATTCGGCTGATTGTGGCTTTCGCACGTAGCTCGCATAGCTTGCTCCAGATGACGCGCCCGCGGCTACGACACTACTACCGTGCCGGAGTATTGCCAGTCGACATGAAGGGCGCCCGATCCCCGGCACATCCCGCGTGGTCACAAAATGCTAATCAGCGGAAGTTATCGTTGTCGGCTTCTGCCTCTGGACCCCAACACCGATCAGGAACCAACCTCAGCCTTGGCGCCTATTTGGATAGGACTTAGGTCCCGCAGCTCGCCGGGCGCCCGCCTGCTCACGCCCCACGGTGGGATCGAGGTTGACCCACCCAACGGATCCGGGCCCGACCGGCTCGGTCACCGGACGCCGTCAAGATCGGAGTCCGGCGCCGACCAGCTGTCGGCTTCATCGCGCCAGCCGCGCAGCGAGTCCTCGTCGGCGCTGCTCAGTGCCGTTGCAAAGGCCGCCAGGCGCCGGCTGCGGTCGTGTTCGTCCATCACATGCTCCACGAAGCTCTGCAAGGTTTGGTGTCGCTGCGCAGTCGCGGCGGTAATGCGATCACGCAGTGGCTTGGTGACTTTGATGGTGGTGACATCGGCCGTCCACAGGCGCCGCAGTTAGTAAGAAGCATGAATCTGTAGTGGTGTATCCCGTGATGACCGCAGTACTCGGAGGGGGTTGCGCCGGAACCCTCGAATTGAGGACGGGCCCAGCGGCCAGCCGTGCCGCCACACCTTGACCGCTGAGAACAGCAATAGCAACGCCAGCAACGGAATCAGGACCGCGCTGGGGATCGCTCCGAGCAACAACCCACCCACGATGGTGCCCAGGATCGACCCCACCGACATCACCACCACGAACCGAGCATTGAACCGAAGCACGCTAGAGCTCTGATCCCGGCTGTAGCGGGCGAAAGCCACCACCATCGTCGGTATGGACACGGCCAACGACAAGCTGCCGGCAGGCTTGATGTCTATGGCGTAGAGCAACGCGATCGTCGGGATGAGCAACTCGCCACCAGCCACCCCCATCAGTGACGCGACGACGCCGATCCCATACCCGGCAATCACACCAGCAACAGTGCGGGTTACAGAATCCAGTTGCAGGGATCCGAGATGCCTGAAGTGGTTGACTGACAACACAATTGCGATCAATACCAGCAGTGCCAAAGTTTTGTGCAGCGTTTCCGAACGCATCTTGGTCGCCCAGGTGGCGCCCACCAACGCGCCGATGGCAGCATCTGGGTGCTGTCAGTTTGGCACCGAACCCTCGTGGTCGCCGACCACATCGACAGCCCGCTGCCAAATTGGGCACCGGGGTGTACGTACTGACCGTTACGAATTTCGGGGATACCTGCTACGGGCCGGGAGTACACCGTCTCGGTCTGCGACAGCTACGAGGCTGCGCGTGCGGCCGCCGGCGGGACTGCCGGCCGTGGACGATCTGATGGTTGACACGCGGCATTGGTCTCGGGTGGACGCGGATGTGGTTGCCGCTCGCGGCGTGTTCGTCGACGCTGATGGGGTGGCTCTGTTTGGGTTCCTCACATCACCCGTGAATTCTGATCGCGCGACGCAGCGAGGCCCCCGCGTGCGCGGCGATCGCATCCCCGAGTGAGTCCAGCACGACGGCTCGGACGTGGGACATGCGACCAGCCTGACCGCCGGGTGCTGTGGAGACGCTGAGAACGCCGTCGACAGCTTCGGCGGACTCTGCTGTACTGGGGGTCATCGAAGCGACCGGCCGGGGAGGGGGTGTCGTGCGAGTCTTGCTCGTCGAGGACGAGACCAGACTGGCCGAGACATTGCGTCGCGGTCTGGTCGCCGAGGGATTCGTCGTCGACGTCGAACACGATGGCCACGACGGATTGGCCGCAGCCGCGGCGGGTGAGTTCGATGTTTTGGTGCTCGACATCACGCTTCCCAGTCTCAGCGGCTATCAGGTCCTGCGGGAGCTACGGGCGAGGCAGGTGTGGACACCGGTGCTGATGCTGTCGGCCAAGGATGGCGAATACGATCTGGCCGATGCGTTCGATAGCGGCGCCGACGACTACCTGGCTAAACCGTTCTCCTTCGTGGTCCTGCTGGTGCGACTGCGCGCCCTGCTACGACCCGGCGGACCCGAACGCCCGACCGTGCTGACCGCGGGAACGCTGTCACTGGATCCGGCCCACCGCAGAGTGACCCGCGGCCAGACGGTGCTCACCTTGACTCCACGTGAGTACAGGGTGCTGGAGTTTTTATTGCGCCACAAGGGCGATGTGGTCACCGAGTCCGAAATCCTGCGGTCGGTGTGGGATTCCAACTATGAGGGCGACTACAACGTCGTCGAGATTTACATCGGCTATCTGCGGGACAAGATCGACATACCGTTCGGGGTGACCACCATCGAAACCGTGCGCGGCGCCGGCTACCGACTCGTCTGCGATGCCGAGCCCTGACCTGTGCAGGCCGAACCTTGTTGTTGCGGCGGTCGTGTCAGCAAAAACACCAAGCCACCCCAACCGCGAGGCCCGTCAACGGCAGTCTCGCCTCTTGTCGGCGCCAGCGGCGGCTTCCTCCACATTGTTTGAGGTGTGGAGGCAACCATGAGGACCTCACAAGAGCCGACGGTCTCGCTCGCGCGGTATCAGGCCAACCGCTGGCTACTTCTCGGTAATCGTCCACACGACTGATGATCACGAATGGGCATTTCGGCCCCAGCGCCCTATTGACCGGTCCCGCAGCCGATCTTGTCCGTTGGCTGGCCGGCCCGCGCTGATTTGCCCCGCTCATCGTCGAGGTTGAGGCGGCAGTCGCTGGAGAGCTCCGTGCATCCGTTGGGAAGATCTGACTGTCGCTTCCGGCCCCGCAGTCAGAGCTGTTTGCGCCCTTGTGCAGCGCCCGATGGTTCGTCGGATGCACACCGGGCCGCCTAACTGCATCGCCTCGGGCCGTACCGCCAGGACGACACCGATCGCCGATTCGTCTGATGAATCAACGGGCAGACATCCGGATACTGGCGCGGCCGAGTCGAATATGGTTGCGCGAGTGCGCAAGAGCGACGACCGCCAATTGTCGATATGCAGTGTAAATCTGAAATGCACTGCGGGCCAACGACACTCGTCCCATAATGGAAACGGTATCATCAAGTGATCTATTCGCAGAATATGTGAATACCCAACTTACTACTGATCACCCTCGATATTTGATCTCGTCGCATTCCTCTGTAGGGGCGCAGGTCCTGTTCGGTGTTGGTCGGCTCGGAATTTGTCAACCTGAATGAGGCACCGTTGAGGGGTATTTACTGAGTGGCCTCCTCGGTGTCGTCTGGTTTGTTGATCCACGAACCGTTGGGCAGTTTCGGTGGTTTGGGAGGCTTGCGCACGAACCGTTCTGGGTGTGCGGCGTAGGCGGTGTCGAGCACGCCGGCGCGCTTCTCGCGGACGATGACGGCGGTGCCGTAATGCACGTCGGCGGGAACGTGTAAGCCCAGCCCGGTATGGCGATGTTCATCGTTGTACCAGCCGAAGAAGATCTGGCAGTGCCGACGGGCGGCCTCGATCGAGTCGAACCAATCAGGGAAGTCGGGCCGATACTTCAGTGTCTTGAATTGCGCCTCGCTGAACGGGTTGTCGTCGGAGACGTGCGGGCGTGAGTGCGACTGGGTGACGCCCAGGTCGGCGAGCAGGAACGCCACCGGCTTGGAGGTCATCGACGAGCCACGGTCGGCGTGGATGGTCAACTGGTCGCGGCCGATACCCTGCTTGGCGCATGTCTGGCGGATCAACACCTCGGCCAGCGCCGCAGACTCCCGGTGCGCGACCATCCATCCGACCGCGTAGCGGGAGAAGATGTCCAAGATCACGTAGAGGTAGTAGTACGTCCACTTTGCCGGGCCGCGCAGCTTGGTGATGTCCCATGACCAGACTGAATTTGGCTGGCGTGCAACTAATTCCGGCTTCACCGTCGCGGGGTGGGCGGCTTGGCGGCGCCGCTCCTTGCTTTCACCGGCTTGGCGCAGCAGCCGGTAGAAGGTCGAGATCGAGCCCAGATAGCGGCCTTCGTCGAGCAGTGTGGCCCACACCTCGGTCGGCGAGGTGTCGACGAAGCGCTCGCTGTGCAACTCAGCCAGGATCGCGGCCCGCTCAGTCTCAGACAACGCGCGAGGCTGCGGTCGGTCCTTGTGGCCGATCGGCGCCGGCCGCTGCGGTGGCGGGCTGTGCCGGTGTCGGCGGTAGTAGCTGGCTTGGGCGACACCGACGACATCGCAGGCGTTGCGTACGCCGATCTTGGGCGCCAGCTCAGCGATCGCTGCGTCGCTCACTTCATCGACCCGTTCTCGGGCTCCGCGCTCTCGGAGAGCGTCTCCAAGAGCGCGTGCAGTTTTGCCTGCACATCCACCACGAAGCGGGTCTTGGCCAGCTCCTGCTCCAGTTGGCGCTTCTCGGCCTCCAGCCGGGTGATCCGCTCGGCCTGTGGGTCGCGCCGCTTACGTCCGCGCGGAACGGCCAAGCCAGCCAGCGCGCCAGCGTCGCGGGCCTGCCGCCACTGCACAATGTGGCTGGAATACAAGCCCTCCCGGCGCAACAGCGCACCCTTCTCACCTTCGGGAGCAGCGTCGTAAGCGGCCAGCATCTCCAGCTTGTACTTCGCGGTGAACCTCCGGCGCCGGGCACGCTCGGGCACCTCAGGGTCAGGACGTTCCATCCCAGCGTCATTCATCCGACCAGGATCTTCGATCCCGGTCGCTCGGACCAATGCGGTCACCTTGTTCGTCATCTCGGGGAAGCTCTCCATCCCCGCCCTCGGGTCACTAATTGTCAGGGGGCAGGTGCCTCAACTCAGGTTGGCAGAGAGGGGCTGACGCTGGAGGCGGGCGGTGAGAATCTAGGGACAAGGGAGTGGATGTTAATGCTGGAATGACACCAGCGGTTCGACGTCTATCGGCCTGGCGGCCCCGGGGTCTGCCGCCGGCGCTCGACATCACCCAGACCGTGCACGCCAGCCACGCCACGGCGAACGCCCACCCGCCGAAAACATCAGTGGGCCAATGTATCCCAAGGTAGACCCGGCTTGCCCCCACCGCCGCCGCGTAGCCGATGACGAGCGCGAAGAGCAGCGGCCGCCCAGCACCGCGTCGGCCCAGCCGGGCGGCGACGAGCCATCTGACGATCCCGGCGGCTACGGCAGCGTCAGTCGAGTGCCCGGATAGGAAGGAGAATCCTGACGCGTGATACCCCGGCTCCGGCGCTGCTCCCTTGTTGTGTCCAAAATGCCGCTCGCAGATGTTGGCGGTGTCGCGGTTCGGGGTGGAGATCGACCAGTCTCCCATCTTCTCCCGGACTGCCGCGTGCGGGTTCGGTGACCTCGTTTCGTCACAGTGACGGAACGGGCAGCCGGAAGGGGGGTGGGCTCGTGACCACGGTTATCGGCGGTAGACGTGCGCACGGTGCTCGATGCGTCCGACATAGAGCACGTTATCGTCGGAGAGGATCCGGAAGGTCACCCGATAGTCGCCTCGCCGCGCCACCCGCCAGCCCTCGAACTGGAAGCGAAGTGGTTTGGACATCCGCAGGGGATCGGCGGGCAGTGCGACCGTGATGAATTCGGCAATTGCCGCAGCAACTTTGTGCGGTAGCCGCTCGAGAGCTCGCGCCGCCGCAGGTGAGACTTGAACTGACCACGCGTCGTCGTTTTCGGTCACTGCAGACCGTAGCGACGACGAATGTCGTTGCCGCTGACCGTGTTGCCGGCGGCGTAATCAGCGTCGGCCTGGGCTAGTTCGTCGGCGAGACCGGGGGTTCCAAGCGCATGAAGCGTCTCGTTGAGAGAGTCCAAGTCGTCAGCGGACATGATCACCGCGGCGACGCGACCGTGTCGGGTGATCTGAATGATCTCGTGCGTCGTGTCGGCCTCGTCGACCAGTGCCGACAGTTTGTCCTTGGCCTCTGAAAGAGGTACCTGCTTCATATCGCTATTATAGCCTGTATTATAGCCCGTGGATAGCCAGAGTATTAGCCGATAAGCTATCTTATGTCAGGTAATCGCCGGCGCGGCGACGTTACCCGTTGTGCTGCAACGGTATTCACGATTTGCGGATTTGCCGATAACTCTCAGTCGTTGTCTACGATAGATCGGCGGCCGCCGGCTTGTCCCCCGCGCTGCTAGTCCCTAGTTGTCAGTAGTCGACTGATTGACACAGAGGGTGAGGTGCTCCGACCAGTGCCATTTGACGGCTCCTCCCCCAGCGGGGGACTGGCGCGCATATCGTCAAAGGCAGCAACTTACACCCGGAAGATCTACTCCGGCCATCGAGTCGCCCACACAGCAGATATCGCAATAACCGACGTTGTGTCAGCTACTTGGGTCTTCCGTTGTTCCGCAACGTATTTCAGATTCAAATATTGCTAATAATTTGAGTATGCTCGCGCCATATCCCCGCGCAAGCAGATTCGCCTGGTTTTGCGGGTATCTGGATGCGGCCTGAGGAAATGCCATTCGTTCGTGGAGTTGGCGGTTGTCGCACTGAACCTGGCGGGTGGCGGGTCGCCCGCTGATTCTCGATGAACCTGGCGAGCGGTTCATCTCGTTGTCGGCGATCTTCGGCTCCGAGCCGGCATCCTATCGAGAGCACAATGAACTGCGGAATCGGCTTCTGTAGGACCCTTTGGGATCTGACAGCGACGCGTTCGGGAGCGGCAACTACCGGCTCAACTCTTGCCCTGAACGGACCGTAGGCTCACGTGGCGTGAGCCTCACTCTTGTTGATCTCCGCCGCGGCGGTGTGGACAGACACTCGTGGACACCACCGTTCGACTCGTCGATCACCTATGAGAACGAGCACTGGTGGGACGGCGTCCGCTACTTCGTGGACGACCCATGGTTTGTGCAGCTTCTGGAAGATGGCGTCGAAGTTGCGCGGGTCGAGTTGGACGACCCCGGCGGCATCAACCCAGATTGCGCAGACGTCCCCAATCTCGGCGACGAACGCCTGGAGATCCAGTTCGTCGAGGTGGCATCCGCTGCGCACGCCCGCGGCGTCGGCACCCGGGTAGTGCGGGCGCTCGAGGATCGGCACCCGGGCCGCCGACTATTCGCGTACAGCGAAGATGCCGACCACTTCTGGGTGTCCGTCGGCTGGGAGCCGTTCTACCGTCTCTGCCGCCCGCCTGCGCGCACCCTGTTCGTTCAACCGGCACGGTAGGACGACAACCGCAGGCAGCTCCACTCCCCCGTCGTCTCGGGCCGGCAGGTCCCATCTCACAGGCACCTCGCCGAAGCGTGTTCTCGATGCACTACCTGTTGATGCGGTAGCCAAGCCATGGCCGGGCTCGTTCGACACTGGAGCTGTACCGTGCCGGCACGGTGACGAGTCGATCGTCGATCACCGCAGGTTCAACGAGATGGGCGTCAATCAACGCGTCGACGAAGTTGCGGTCCTTTTCCCGGAATGCGCAGAGCTTCGCGACGCAGAGATCTTCCTTATCAAGGCACCAGCCGATGTACTGAGGTTGGCCGCTGGGATGTGCGGTATTTTCGTTCTGCACCTTGACAAGTCGCGCCCTCCATCCATCAGGTAGTGCCGACGTTGTGAGGTCGACACCGTCGATGCTAAAGCCGTGTGTCTGCTGGAATGGGGACAGCTCACCGGCGATCGACACGATGAGGTCGGCGAGCTCGATGGTGACGTTGTTGTCGTCGGTGATCGGCAGGATATCGATTTCGAGTGAGCGGGTCGCCAGAGTAGGTAGCTCGTACTCGGGGTACGTTCCCAGGATCGCCTGGGAGCCGACCACGATCACCTCTGTGCTGCCGGTGATTTGGCACGCGGCTCGGATAGCGTGCTCGAGTTGATCGCGCCTCACGAGGCTAGCCGTTTCAGCACATCGGTACGTTCTTGTTCCGATAGCAGCCCGCCCATGGGGCTAACTTCCCGCATCTCGATGTGCTCGCGGCCAAGACCGGTGAGGGCGCGACGCAAGCCGCTGACATCCCTGCTCTTGATTAGCTTTGCCCAGCGGTCGATGTTGTCGGTGTGCGGTTGTCCAGTGACCCCGTGGCGCAAGCGCCGGAGGTTTTCTTCGATCGTGTCACTCCACTGCTCGACGGTCAGCCGGGTTAGATGAGTCGCCAACTGGCGGTGCAACATCCACGACCGGCGCTCGGCGCGGGTTAGCTCAACCGCGACCGCTGAGCGTGACACCTCCACGCGATATCCCATGCACGACAGAAGACGGTCAAGTTGGTCATCGCTCAGATCGACTTTGCCCGACAGGAATTGACTGATACTGGGCTGATGGACGCCACTAAAGCGCGCCAACTGAGTCTGCGTCGTACCCGTCTCCAGGATGACTTGCTGTAGTAGCTGGCCGCGATCGCCCACACCCAACTATAGCACTAATTACTATAGGTTCTGAACATGCTCATCTTCTCGCTGTACTCGGAACAATGCGCCGAAACCCGTGAAACGCGTCCGCGACCTCCGGTTCAAAGGAGTGATCCATCGCCAGAAGGCTTTTGACCTTGCCGGGCACTCGTTTTCTTAACCTCACGCTGCTGCAAAAACTCAGGAGGCCCGTTGAGCGCGTATGCGATTTTCACTCGGATAAAGACCACCAACACCGAATCGTTGAAGCAATACGCCGACCGAGTCGGATCCGTTCTCGACGGGCACGCGGTGAAAATCCTTGCCTTGTTTGGAGATTGCGAAGTACCGTGATCCTCGAGTTCCCGACAATGGACGCCGCCAGAGCCTGGTACCACAGCGAGGCCTACGCAGAGATCCTTCCTCTGCGACTCAACGGCGCCGACTATTCCGGGATCCTGGTGGAGGGGATCTGAACGTCGCCGAGGAGCCACGGCTCAGAAAAGCCCCTCCGACCGGCCATCGTGATCGGGTTCCCTCAGCCGGGCTCAGGCTCGACTCTACGGAACTGGTCGGGGGTGCGGACGTGCTCGGGGCGAAAGCCTCGGCCGAAGGCAATGAGTGGGAGGAATTGCAGCGGGCCGCGACCCACGATCGCCGGGATAGACAGCGGGGATAGGTCACCGTCCAAATTCGGCGCGACCGCCCTGTCCTGGGCGAACACTTGACCGCACCGTGCGAGCGGAGTCAGGCGACTAGTTGACGAAAGATCACATGCGGCACGCAACACTGGCCGGTGCGATGTGCTGCCCCGACTATCGTGCAGTTGGCGTGCTAGAGCCAACGTAGTAGATCTTGCTCAGGATCAGTTGAGTCCTGCCTGGCGCTGATATCGGTGGAGGTCATCCCGGACCAGTGCCGCCAGGTCCCGCTGGCCAGATGTGTCGAAATAGTTGATGGCTATTTCAAGGTTTCGGAAGCCTTCGGCATACCGTCCGAGGAGACATTGCGACTGCCCCAGGTTGTTCGCTACTTCTGCCTGACCTGATTGATTACCGCGTGCTCCAAAGATCTTGAATGCCACTTCGAGTAGGGCGCAAGCCTCCTCAAGGAGCACGAAGCGCGTTTGCCCATTTTTAAGAAGCGCTAGCCGCGACAGGGCAGCGCCGAGATTGAGCGACGTGTCCGCGATGCCAGGCTGGTCGTCGAGTCTGCGCCGGATCGTCAGCGACTGACGAAGAGGCGCGACAGCCTCCTCGAACCGCTCGCGCTTCGCGAGGGCCGCACCGATGTTGTTGAGGGTGCCAGCCTCGTTGGAGAGATGAGGAGGCTCCGATTCCCGGGAGATTCGCACGTCCTGCCAATAGACTTCGAACGCATCGTCGACACGTCCTTGGTCGAAGTAAACGTTGGCGATGTTGCATCGGGACAAACTTAGGGCAGCGACGTCTCCACGCGCCTGATTAATTTCGATTGCTTGCTCGTAGACGCGGACCGCGCCATCAAAGTCTCCCAGCATGCGTAATGCGCTGCCATAGTTGTTCAGCGCACACGACGCAATCCACGGGTTTTGCTCTCGCACCTTCGGAGCAAGTGAGGCAGTGAGCGCTGCAACATCGTGGAACTCTTGAACCCAATGTTTTTGCTGCCTGAGCAATTCACCGAGCACAACTCCCATGCCGATCGCGTACGCGCGGAAATCTTCACGCGCAACGATCCTCGTCAGGATCGAAGTCGCCGTTGCACGTTCTGCCTGGAACCACGCGGCCGCATCCTCGGCGGATGGGAAAAGGATTTTCGACTTGTCGGAAACTACCGCGGTGAGCCACTCGGCCGAGCCTGCCAGTGCTACGTAGTACCGGCCGACGAGTCGCTGGAACGCCGTTTCGGCATCGCCGGCCTGGGATGCACACTCCTCGGTGGAATACAGCCGGACCAAGTCGTGCATACTCCATCGGTTGGGAACATGCTGCTCAACTAGGTGGCTGCGGACCAGGGCCATGAGCTGCTGCCGCGCCGCCGGACCCGACGACGCTCGGATCAATATGGCTGCGGCGTCCAAACCAACATCTCCACCGGGAACGACCGACAACAGCCGAAATAGCCGTCGCAGTTCCTCTGGTAACCGGTTGTAGGACAGAGCCAGAGCTGCCCTGACGGACAGATCGCCGCTGTAGTGCAGGCCGCCGAGGCGATCCTCCTCGCGTGCGAGTTCAACCACGAGCTCTTCGATCGGTCGGTCGGGCTCGTCGGCGAGCAGCGCCGCAACTATTTGAAGCGCGAGAGGTAGACGATCACACAGGACGGCTAATCGCTCGACCTGGTCGACGCTATCGAATCGGTGGTCGTCTGGATTGCGGTCCCGAGCAGACGTCGTGATCACCGTGACCGCCTCATCGAGAGGCATCCGTTTGACCTCGACGACTTGCCGGCTAGGTATGTGGCCAAACGTCTCCCTCGTCGTTATCGTCACCTTGTGCACAGGGTTGGCGGGTCGCAAGGAATCAAACTGATCTCGTTCACTGACGTTGTCCAACCACAGCAATACGGACTTGCCTTCAGCGGCAAATTGATTCATCACTTCCTGATACTTTCGTGCCTGGTCGGCCGGATCTTGTGGAATGTCATCGTCATCGAGGCCGAAGCTGCTAAGTAGGGGATGAAACACCGCATCGGCATGCACTCTATTTGCAGGATCTTCTTCATAACCCCGCATGTCGACGAAAAGCACATATTGGAATAAGTCGGCGGCTTGAGCGGCGGCCACCGCTTGCCTGAGCAGTGTGGTCTTCCCGACGCCAGGCGGGCCACTGACAGCAACAAGGCTTCGCCGTGGATCGCCAGCCGCGTTTAGGTTGGCGGCCACGTCTTGCAGTTGGAGCTCACGGCCTACGAAGGGCGGACTATCGGCTACCATCGCGTCGATAGGCAGGACTCGCGCTGACGCCTTGATGTCGCGGGGGCTCTGTCCGACTGCCGTTGCGTTGGCCTCATGCGCTCGTTTCAGCGCCCGCAACCTGGCCACAGTCCAGGCCTCGGCATCGTTATCGATGACCGTATGGTCGGTCCCGCACATTAGAAGCAAGTTGTCGTAGCCGCGACGTTGCTCATTCGTCATATCGGGGTTGAACCGGGCCGACGTGGGCAACGCTCCTTCAATATGTGCGATCTCACCGACCATCACGCCGTCGGCGGTCATCAAGACTTGCGCGCACCCTGGATATGCACACCGGTTCCCGGAAGCCAAATACAGCCGGCGAGTCACGGTTCGAACCGGCTCTAGCCGGCGGGGCGTTTCCACGAATTGACCCTGGCACATTGAGAAGCGCCAGCCCAGTACCGCCGACTAACGCCGCGCCAACGGGCCGAACGCCGACGCCACAGCGACCTAGGTCGAATGTCGCTGCTGCGGCGCGATTTGCAATGATGGAGTAGGCGATATCGCTTCCTCGGGGGGAGGTTCACGTGAGTGCGGTACAGAGCCTGCCGAATGCGCCAGTTCTGCTGTACGACGGTGTGTGCGGGGTCTGCAACAGCGCGGTGCGCACCCTTCTTCGGTTCGACCGTCATGGAACGCTGCGATTCTCCTCTCTGGACAGTGACTTCGCTCGCGACATCAGGTCCCGCCACCATCAGCTGGAGGGCGTGGATTCCGCCGTCTGCGTCCGCAACGCGGGACAGCCTGACGAGACGGTGGATATCCGGTCTGCAGCGCTGCTGCAGGTCGCTGCCTACCTCGCAGGGTGGTGGAAATTGGCGCTGGCGGCATACGTGATTCCGCCGGCGGTGCGCGATTGGCCTTATGAGCGCTTCGCGGCTTTCCGTTACCGCATCGGCGGCCAGCATCACACCTGTCCGATTCCGACAGCCGAGGCGCGCACTCGTTTCTTCGACGCGACTTACCAGCTGGAAGCGCTGATCGGCACTAGCACAGTTCTCTCTGACCATCGTGGCAAGCTCGGTTAGGTATCTCGATGCGCCTGCCCGCCTTGCCCTTACCGCTTTGGGTCGCGCGCGCCGCCCTCGGTGCTCGACGCCGTGTCTTCGATCTCGCTGATGCCGCGGTGCCCGAAGAATTCGCGCTGTTCTTCGACGTGACGATGGGGCTGCACAAACTGAAGATCGCGGGCGTGCTGGTCTCCTCCGGGCTCGCCGATGCCCTCGGCAAGGATTCGCGTGATCCCGTCGACCTCGCACACCAACTGGACCTGGACCCTGGCGTAACGGTCAGAATCATCAACGCCGCGATCGGCTCGCGGCTGATGCAACTGAACCGTCAGGGACGTGTGCGCCTGACGAGTCTCGGCGCCCCGCTGCGCCGAGAACACCCCAAATCGATCGCCTCCTGGGCTACCTACTTCGCGCACCCTGACACCGCAGCCGCATATGCTCACCTCGACGACCAGCTGCGCGAGGGAGCCCAAACCTCTGGATATCAAAAGGCATTCGGCAAGTCGCTGTGGGATTACTTAGACGATCGCCCCGATATGAGAGCCACATTCGCCGACGCAATGCGCCAGCTGTCCGAGTTCGACCTCGCCGGAATAGTGCGGACGTATCCATGGCCAAGACGCGGAACCATCTGCGACATCGGCGGCGGGGTCGGGCACATGCTTGCAGCTATCCTCGATCATCGGCCTGACGCTCGCGGCATCTTGCTCGACTCAGCCGAGGTCATCGAACACGCAGACGCATTCCTGCGCGAGCGAGGATTGACCGACCGGATCGAGCGCCGCGCCGGCGACCTCTTCGGTCAGCTCGACGCCCACGCTGACGTCTACACGATGAAATGGATCCTGCACGACTGGGACGATGATGCCTGTCGCGAAATCCTCAAGCGCGTCCGCGCCACCATGCCGCCAGGTTCGAGGTTGGTCACGATCGATATGCACCACGGATCAGGCCAGCTGAACACCGTGTCAGCGATGAGCGATCTGCTGATGCTTGTTTCCTGCCAAGGCGGACGGGAACGCTCGCCGCAGCAAGTTCACGCCCTGATGCGCGACGTCGGGCTTATACCCGGACGAGTCCGCCACTACGGGCCGACGATGCTGGTCGAAGCCCTCGCTCCATGACGGATAGCGCCGGCCCGGCGCAGCATCAACGCAGTGGCCGCATGATCTTGGTCGTAGTCCTGCCCGCAGCCATCACAGTGCACCGTCGCGGCCTGGTACCGCGCATCAGCGGGGTTCTCGTAGCCGCAGCCGTCCCCGTGGATGCGGGAGAGCCCAAAGCGACCGACCTCCCTGACGGCGCAGCCCTCGCGCAACGCCGCGGTGGTCACGAGCGTACGTAGCCGTCCGGGTGCCACCACGCTTCGCGCGGCCGCGATGCCTTTGTGAGCAGCACGTGGTCGCGGGACGGATGCGGCGGTGAGTTCAGGCAGCAACAAATCATCCAGCACAAGGGTTTTGGCCTGGCTGGCGAGCATGGCGGCGAACCGGCGATAGAGATCGTCGCGGGCAGCGATGGCATGACGCCTCTGGCCGAGGTCCGGGCCGCGCCGCAGTTTGAGATCGCGGCGCTGCCAGCGTAGAAGTAGAGCCGCGATCGACTTGGCATCCGCCGGCGGGGCGATTTCCCAAGCGCGAGCCAATGCGTGGAATTTCGCTACGCCGCGCCAATGTTCGACGGTCGCGGCATCGAGGACACCGCCGGGCGTGCGCGGATCGTCGATCGGCCCGTGTTCGGCCAGCCAGGTCACAAGGGATAGCTGCAGTGCGCGAGTAGCTTGCCCGCGCTGGGCCCGGATTTGATCCGCACGGGCGAACCCATCGATGAGTGTCGCGGGCACGATCAGCCGCCCGGTACGCGTGGTCTCGGCGACTACGACGGCGCAAAATTCCTCTGGAATATTCAGTGCCCGAGTCGATCTCCACGTGGCCGCGATGATCCCGTCGGCGCCGCGGCGCCAACCCAGATGCACTGCCACCGCCGGGCCGGTGCGCCGGGGGTCGGGATCGGGCACAGTGGCTGAGACATTGAGAGTGGCGCGCGGCCCGGCCGGCGTGTGGCGGATGGTCAGTCGCGCACCTGTGATGTCGGCGTCAGCGGGCAGTTGGCGATGCTGCTGGACGGGCAGCTCCACCAGCAGCATCGGCCCGTCCGCGCTGCGGCCGTAACGGAACCGGGCGACGACTCGCCCGGCACGCCGTTGTTGGCTCGCGGACATCTGGTTCCACACCTCGGGATCGATCCACGGAAGCTGAAAGTAGTTGTGGTACTTGCCATCCAAGGCTGCGACTACCGCTGGGGACCGTGGTGGATCGTCGCGGCGGCGAATCAGTTGAACCGCAATCGTTCCCGAGCCGTCAAAGGGGTGGTGGCGTAGTGTGGCGTCGGGGCGGGTGATGCGTTGCTGACGAAGGCGTTTCACCGCACCGGCGTGTTGGGCCACCACATCGTTAAAGGTGCACCAGAACAGCCCCCGCTCTTGGACGTAGGGTCGGTAGAGGGCTCGTTGCGCGGCGTTGAACGCCGCAGTTCGCACCGCGCGCGGGCCTGCGGCTTGGGCGCGAACCTCGGTGATCGCTGCGCGGCGCTGCTGGCGTGCCTCACGAAGTGCCGACATCGCTGAAGTTTCGGCGGGACTGCGCCGGACACCGCGTTCCGACTGCCCCCGTGAGGCTTTCGCGCTTTCCAACGCCGCGGTCCACGCCGCCTGGGCGTGAGCGATGCGCTCTTCGGCCGCGGCCACTGCGGGAAAACTAGACCAGATTGCTTGAAGATCGGCTTCGTAGGCCAACCGAATAACCACCAGCTCTTCGCGCAGCTCATGCGCGAGACGCAATTGCTCGCGAATCGGCTCGGACAGACGCCAGGTGTAGTGCACACTCAAGGTCACACCACTGAACGCCACAAACCGAACTGTAAGCGACGACAACGGTGGTATGGATAACAGTCGACGCAAGTACGACGCCCTCGCGCTGGCGTTGCCAAACTCCGCTCAGTATGGCACAGGCTAGCCGCGCTCAGACCGCCACGACGTCGACCAGTTGGCCCAACCCGCCAAAGTCAGCGGCGTTGCGGGTATAAAGGCGCGCAGCGTGAGCATGAGCGGTGGCCGCGATCAGCAAGTCCATCGACCGGGCCCGCGGCTGGCGCCCCGAATCCACCACAGCCGCAGCGATTTGGCCGTAGCTCGCCGCCACGGCGTCATCCACGGGCAGCGCGTCGAACTTACGCTCAACGACCAGCAACCGCCGCAGCCTCTCGGCCCGCACCTGCTGATCTTTGGCGACCAGGACCCCGAAGTGCAGTTCTGCCAACGTGATTGCGCTAACAGCCAACTCTCCGACCAGGGGTTCGACATCGGACGCGATCACCACGCTGGTGTCGAGGATCGCCCTCATTGCTTGGCCCACGGATCATGTATCTCGTGGTCGATGGCCTCACGGTCGGCGTTCCAGGCGGGATCAGGTGGCCCAGCGAACAGGTCGGCCACGTCCGTCCACCGCCGCCAGGTACGAGGCGCCGCAGGAACGAGCCGGGCCCCCGGGCGACCCGCCACGGTGATCGTGATCTCCTCGCCCTCCTCGGCCCGGCGGACGAGTTCGGACGCGTTCTGCCGCAGCTCACGCAAGCCAACTACTTCCACACAATCTACTGTAGCACATGTGCTACACCGGTGGCATGTCGGAGACGAGGAGCCCGCGGTCAGCACGGCCTACTTCTAAGTTGTGGTCGAGTTCTAGGGCACTAGGTTCAGTAAGCGGTCGATATCGTTGCGGTGCAGCGTTAGTGGAGCATTCAGGTCGATGAACGTGTCGCGCAGTGGGCAGGGTTCTTCCCAGTCGTCGGTGAAGGCGAATTGGTCGTTACCGGAAAGGAGTGTGTTGATGTCGGCGCAGAGCTCTCGGACCGCGATGGCCATGCCTCTCGCGCCCGATCCGTCGTATCCCAGCGGGTAAGGTTCAGCCTTGCCATGGGGCGTGGGCATGATCCACGATGTGCTGTTTTCGTCCGCAACGAAAGCCGGGTAGCTGTCCTTGAATTGACCTGGTGTCACACCGATTTCGATGCTTTTCAGCCGTCCGGTTGCGTGCCGAAGTTGGGAACCAGTAGTCGCATAGATCCTTGTCGGGGTTTCGACGATCCAGGAATCGGGCTGCAGGGGGTCGTGCAAGCACTGGCGAGGGCTGTATCTATCGGGGCCTTGATCGATTGTCGAGTAGATCGAGGTGAAGCCGAGTTCGTCGGTTCGCCGCAGGGCGGTCAGCGGACGGAGGCGCTCATGCCATCGTTGGGCTAGGGGCCCGAGTTGGTTGCGATCGATGGTGGTCACGCAACCCAAGATGGGCTGCCACAGCCCCCAGTACCCCCAGGATCCATCGCCGAGCGATCCGATAAACAGTGCCGATTCTGCGTAGCGAGGGTTGGCGGGCAGATGTAGGAGTTCGGCGCGCTCCTCGTCGGTTAGCGGGTCGGGGGCGACTGGGTCGATATCGGGCACGCCGGCCACCAACAGGCCGGTTTCACTGGTCATGGTGGTCACAGACAGTGGAGTCAGCTGCAGGTTTTGAGCGGTCGCGTAATTGATGATGCGGCACGCGCGGCCGAGGAGCCGCAGCAGAACGGAATCGTCTTTACAGGCATCGACGAGGGCTGCGGAAAAATTCTTGATCTGGTACTGCGTCTGGTAGCGGGGGGCGATTTTTCGGACCTCGCCGGGCCGCCAGGCGGCCATGGCGTCCATGTCGAGGAGCCCGGACGGCCAGTACGGCACGTCGGTGCGCAGAAGGTAGGCGAGATCCGACCACGAGAAGTATTCTCGCCCAACGCTCTCCGGGCCGTCGCCAGATTGTCCGAGGCTGTCCCAGACCCCGATGCCTCGATGGCTCCGTGGGTCGTTTCGGTCGGGGTGTTCGGGGTCGGGTGTGCGGCTTTCGCTGTCGGTGACCACGACGACCGTGGAGACGTCCGTGTGCTGGCCTGCGATTAACGCAGCGAGGTCGCGGGCGACATCGACGCTCCAGGTCTGGTCTGGGTAGGCGACGATGACACGACCACGGTCGTCGGCGGGTTGCCAGAAGTGCAAGACGCCCTGGTTGCACCAGGTACCTTTTCCTACTTCGAAGGGCTCGGCCCCGAGGAACGCGGCCGGCGCGTGACGAAACGATGACGGCAGCGGATAGAGCCGTGGTATCCGTGTCCGAAAGTGAGGACGCGAGGCGTCGATGAAGTCGTAGAGGGTGGCAGGTCGCCAGTAGTTCTTGCGATCAAGTTCCAGATCTGGGGCTGGAAAGCCTTCTGCACCGCCTGCGGCGACGTCTTGCCGAATCGATTGGGGTGTGGCGTCTAGACGATCGCTTACGTAGTCTACCGACAGGCGCATGTTGTACCAGGAGGTCCTCTGCCGCACGCGATCCCACGTCATGGGCCGGACTATATGTGGCGGATATATTTGCGTCTACCACGCAGGGCATATTGGGCGAAGGAAGTCATTCCTGCTGATGGGGCCGTCCAGAGGTGTGCCGCCAGATTGCGTGGTCGAGCCCGTACACATCGCAGCCGATCGCCTCGGCCGCCGCCTTGACGAGGCTTCCTGCCTTGCGGTTGGCCAGCTGGTGTTCGTGCACGCCGATAGCACGTGCGACGAAGCGTTTGACCATCCGATCGGGTTTTACCCCGACAACCACGTCCGAGTAGCGGTCAGCGAGCTCTGCGGACGCGCCGAGGTGCTGATGCGGGCGGGCGAGAATGGAGACGTAACTCCAGAGATACCCGAGCCCTGCCCGGTCACGGCCAGCCAGTCGCGCGCGAGGAGGTCCAGACGATTCTCGACGGCAGCGGCATGTAGATCGGCGACGTGCCACACGCGGTGGTTGGCAAGCACGTGGGCTTCTTGACGGACCGCCTCGGACTTGAGGATGCCGCTTCGTGTTGAAGTGCGCCAATGATTTTCGACCTTATCCGCCCAGCCCTAGGGGCCGTTGGACCACTCAAAGGTTCCCAGTAGTTCGATCACACCATCGGTATCAGCGTCGCCGTTCTGTTCGGCACGGTGGCGTCGATATTGGGTGATGACGTTCGCGACGCCGCCGTAAGTTGCGTTGATGGAGAACACTGCGTCAATGATGCACAGCGCCAAGCTGTTTGGGTATCCTGGCGGTGCGATCCAGTCTGCTGAGGACCCGAGGTCCTGTTTGCACACCGCGACCAGTTGTTCCAACTCTTGTGCGCGGAAGTCAGTGACCACGCATATCTCCTTTGGGGCGATCCGGGGTTTGCGGTCGGTGCCACGTTATCCTCCGGCGCGGCATTTATCGGTGCGGCGGCCGGACGTCGTTGTCATCGCCAACGAGTGGCGCCCAGCCGACCCAGCAACCTCTGCAGCCGATTCGCGTACCGCCAGCTTCATCTGGCCCGCGGCTTATCCTCTAATGATGCTTGGGATTATGGGTGGGAGCCCTGAGTGCCCGCCGGTGGCGGTGCCGTTGGTGAACGTGAATTGACCGCCGCAGCCGTCGGGGATGTAGTACTGCACCGTGGGATTAGCAGCTGATAGTGAGGCGATCTGTGGAAGCGTGATCGGGCGCCACGGACCAATACTCGGTGGAGGGTTAATCCCAGCGAGCCCACCGGTCTTGATGCCGCCGAGTTCTCCCGTAATTTCGTTCGGGCCCTGTGGCGCCCAAATCGATCCGCCAATCGGGATTTGCGTAAACCGTTGAGCCTCATAGGTGTATTGGACCCATTGCTCTTGATGCCCGTCGACCACACGTGTATAGGGCGTGTAGTCCGCACCATTGATACGGACTCGGTACTGCTCCTCGACATGCGCGAACGGTGGTGCATTGTCGTCGGCCCACGTCTTACCGCCGAGCGGGTAGAAACCTGTTGGGCCGCCGGTATCCAACGGGGGCTGCAGCGGACGGTGACCAGTCCATAGCGGTGGCGGATCGTGTCCAACATAGGGTGGCGGGACGACGTTCTGCCGGCATTATGTACGGACGTCAAGTTGTCTCAACGAATCGACCGCAGGAACGCGCAGTGTTTGGTGATACGAGGTCCGGTTGCCACGGCACGCACCCGGCCGCAACCCACGTTCAATATGCTGCCGGATAGGTTCGGTGGCCTTCGGTGACCTGGTCGCTTTTGAAATTCAACACTTGCTGTGGACGGCTTCGTCTTGATTCCGGTCCGTTGATCATTGCCCGGGCGCGTTCTGGTCTTCCACGACGGTCAACTTGATCTGCTGGTCCATCTGGACCTTCGTCCCTGCCGGTGGTGACTGAGTCGCGATCTTCCACCACCCGAACGGGATAGGGGCTTTGATGGTGTCGTTCATGACGTCGTGACCATCAGGCGCAATGGCCGAGATGTTGGTGAAGCACGAGGTAGTCGAGTCCGTCATGGTGTACTCCATTGACCAGCCTGTCAATGCTGGCATCGGGATGGGCCAATTGTACGTAGTCCTGCACGCCTCCTCGGCGGTAATGGCATTCGACACCGGCACACACCAAATCGTCGTAGCCATCATCGCCGCCGCGATAAACTCGATTTTCATTCCCCTCCTTCCCGGCTGCCCTAGTCGTACAACTCATAATTTTATGTCGGCTGTCTGACGGTGAGATAGCCAATTCCTCAGTCGCACTTGATGGTTGAGCATGTAAAGGAACGGACTGGTTGATGCGGGCCGTCTAGCCGAATCTGGTCACCGGAACACCCGCCTGATCAAGTATTTCGTAGAGGTCGGCGATGTTGCGTCGGCCACCGCGTGTATCGCACTGAGTGAAGACCACTCGTTGCGCAGCACGCGATAGCCCTACGAAGAATGTGGCGATGGACGCTTCGAGATCTCGTTGGTGCGCCCACCACTGGTCATCATCTAAACCCAAGAAAAATACAGTGTGGTATTCGAGTCCTTTGCTTCGATGAATTGTTAAGAGTGGAACTGCATCTCGTGCTTCATAAGCGGTCACAGCAGCACGCCAGGAACCAGCGTCGGCACATGCTGTCTTAAGCCGCATGCGAAAAGCATCTTGTCGGACCTGAAAATCGTCCGCTGTGTCGGCGAGGTTGTAAATCCGACCGTCGGTGATGACAGAAATCATTTCTGTTACCAGGTCGACTACCGCGTCCACTGCGTCTTGGTTGCATGCATGGTCGCGCATCCACTGACGCACAATGCGGAGGCGTGCTGCAAGTTCATCATCGGTCCTGACCGAGCCGAAAACGCTCTGGTCGTCGCCACTCCGCAGATTGGCTATCGAGGAGGAGACTCCGGCCCAAGCCTGGGGGCTACCCTCTTCACCGCGCGAAGTCGCGGCGAGCTTGAGAACTCCGAGTAGTAGCTGAGCCAAGTTGTCCTTCAGTAGGTCCTGAAGCTTCATCTTTCCGACTGAGGCGTCATCATTTCGGACCACGATGTCGTACTCGCTTAGAGCGTCACGGAACTCGGGCTCGAAATCAGCCACTCTTTGACGCGCGATGAGTGCGTAGTCTGCGGGTGATCGGCCCGTCGATTCAGTATCGGCGGCAATGTAAGCGGCTATCGTGCGGGCCTCTAACCGTGCAGTACCGAACGACCACATCGTTGCAGCTTCGCCGTCTATGTCCGAGATCGCTTGCGCTGCTGCAGTAGTCGCGTTTGAATCCAGGAGTCGAGCGAACCGGTGCTGAAGATTAACGAGCGCCTCCGTCGAGCGGAAGTTCCACCGCAAGGCGTAGGGAGCGGCCGCAAAGTCACGCTGAAACTCTGAGAAGGCGTCAGTCAGCGCGCCAGCCCAACCCATGATGCGTTGCTTGCGGTCACCCACGGCCGTGACGGTGGCAGTTCGGCGAAATAGTGACCTTAGGAAGGTGTATTGCGCGAAAGTTGTGTCCTGAAATTCGTCCACGAATACATATGGGTATGTGAGGTTAATCGCCCGTTGTAGCTGTGGGCTGGTCCGTATAATCAACTCTGCCAATCGATTCAACATGACAAACTCCACGACGGGGGTTGGCAGCTCCAGATAGCTTCTGCGCCACCACTCTTCGACGGCGTAGTCGACTGCTTTGGGCGGGCTGACCGGCTTAATCGGGAGAGCGTATGTGCCCAGGATCGACGTCATGAAGGTGCCGCGCGGAATGGCGTCGATTGCCGTTTTCAGTCCTGCGGGAGCGTTGGCCGATGCTTCCGTCAACACATCTTCGACTTGCCTATCGCTACTGAACTGGATCTTGTAGTCACCAGCCATTTTCCAGCGTCCGGGCAGCAGGGTGCCGAACCGGTCCACGATGTGCTTTGTAAACGCGTCAAACGTCATCGACGTAAAGCGGTGGGCATGTTCAGGCGCCCTAAGTCCTACTCTACGTTCGAGGTTGGAGGCTGCGTCGCGTTTGAATGATATGGCGAGTATGCGCCGCGGCGCTGGACATAGACCGGTTAGTAACAGGTAACTTGCTCGCTGAGCAAGGAACTCGCTTTTGCCGGCGCCTGGTCCAGCCGTCACGCATGTTGATCTGTCGTCCCTTAGAGCTTGCCACGCCGCGGGCTCAAGATCATCAATCCCGCTGGGGCGCCAGCTATCTGGTGCTACTAAGCTCATCCTAGCCCTACTTCCTTTTCGATTGTGTCGATAAGGTCGGCCAGTACGGTAGGCGGCTGGGCAAGCTTGTCCGTTGGAACTGTGGTCAGAGCTCTGAGATGACTTGCTGGCTTAGACTTGTTGGCAAAGAGGTACCGATACCACGAGAGATACTGCTTGCGCTCCGGCGCTTTCCAGTAGTCGATAACGGGATCGGCACGTCCTAACACCGCGGGCGTAGGATCGGAATCGAAGTCTGGCCCCTTCGCCCCCTCGTCCAAATCTGCCGAGTAATAATCGAAATACGTCTCAAGCAGGGACATATCCAGGTCGAGCGGTTCGGAGAAGAAGACGTTGAAGCGGCGCAGGTGCTCTGTCCACGCGATGAGTTCGTTGTAGTCGAGATCAGCTTCAAGATCTTCGATCTGTGCGTAGCCTTGTATGTCAGCGAAAGGATCCTCGCCTAGCTTGAGGAGCTCTTGGCATACGGTCTTGATCCTTCCGACACCACCGCCATCGCGTCCCCAGTCCAGATCGAGGAGCGTGGCATACGGCACGTTGAGGCTGGACAAGAGCTGCCAAAAGTAGTTGGTATGACGTCCGCCCAGCGGAACGACTGCGACGAACGAACGGTCAATCGGCACGCCCCTGGCTTGCGCAAGGAGCGGGATAACCAGTTCCTCGGAGTCACCCTCGCACAACACAACATAGCGCGAGAAGTAGAGTTCGGGGTGCGCGCGCACCGCCTCGCGGATGTACTTGCTGGCTTCAGTGACGTCGGCAGGCAACTCAATTGGGGTAATGGAACTCGTTGCGGTCACGCGGTCATGACAGATGTGACGCACTTGGTCCGGCTCGACCCGCGCCAACGCGCTCGCCGAATGGCTCGCCAAAATCGATTGAGTCGGCGTCTGTTCCGCAAGCTCGGTCAGCTGGGCAACTACCCGCGACAAGAAAAATGGCGAGAGGTGATTCTCGGGCTCTTCGAGAGCCAAGAGTGTCAAAGCCGGCAAGCTCGATAGCGAGAGCTCGAACTGGTCCGATAGCTTCCCGGCAACAAAGTCGCTCTCGAGATCCAGCGTGGCCGCGGACAGCGCGAGGTGGAGGAGGGAACGTTGACCGTCACTCAATGCTGTGGCAGCCCGCTTCCGCCCGGTCGGTGACGGCTCAAATAGCAGCGCAACGTTGCGAAATAGTTCGCCGACGTTTCTCTGAAGCGGCTCGAACGATGGCCGAGCCTCGGTATCGGCGTGGTGCAATTGTTGCCACCGCTTGCTGAGGGCTTGTGAAATCGCGGTCACCACACTTTCGGACTGAAACTTCTCAAGTAAGTCATCGGCGGCACCTGCGAGGTGCTCGCTGAGGTCGCTTGACCAACGGCTAGCTCGCCACAGGCGTCCGCGCATAAACGCAGCCAACTGGCGAGCGCCGTCGCGCGCTGCGGGAAGGTAGAGCATCTGAATGCGATTTCGGTCGACCTCACGAAACGATGACCAACGATCGCCGTAGTCCTCGTCGAACGTGTGGACGACACGGCGCTCTTCTCCGATATTTCCATCAACTGACCCGTCATCGATCCAGGTCGCCCTAAGCACAAATCGGCACTTAAGGTGGCCATCTTCTGTTGCCGCCATCTGCTGAAAGAACTCTGGCACGCTATCGGCTGCAGCTAGAGATTCCGGGTCGTCTTCGTCGACGTTCTCCAGCTCGGGAAAAGCCAGTATCACTTCCACCTGAAGCGATCGGGCCGAGGGCGGCTCCGTTTCTGCACTGGATACATGAAAATCATCGAGTTGCACGCGGCGCTGCTCTTGAGTGCCGAACATCCGAAGAAGCGCTTCGCATACCGCGGTCTTGCCCGCGCCATTTCCGCCAATGAGAGCAGTCAGTCGCGGATCCAAATTGACCGCTGCACCCGCGGGACCGAAGCAGCGAAAATTACTAAGCTGCAGCCGCTCGATATACATAGGCCCTCCGAGCAGGCAGCCTACCCAGCACGAGGTCACTTGAGGCCACAGTTGACGCACGACTGCGCTCGCCGGCCCGCCTTGTCCGTACGGTCCGATCTCGCCCGCGAGCGATACGAGCGGTGGGAACCGAGGCAACCATCGCGTGGGCAGATCAGAAGCTGGAAACGGTCTTCGAGTCGTTACCGCAACGCGGCCTGGGTGACACGCAGCAGCTGCTTCGCACGATCGGGTCGCGCAGCACGGTAGATGGCCCGTTAGCGCGGCAACGCGATGGTGCCGCGCCCGTTGGATCCCGCCGCTCATCGATTCGCCCGGGAGTACGCCGTGAGGAAGGGGCGTTGCTCGACCTCGATCAGCAAGCTCGAGTCACGTGGGTCTTCCCATCGGGCGGGTTTGGTCTGCTCGGGATTGACGGGCCTGCCAAGGCGGCGCTCGGCGCGATCGGCGGCGTCGAAGACCTGCTGCCGACTGGCGTCGCCGATGACTAAAACGTCGATGTCGTCGGGCGGGGGTCCGGGCTGGCCGGCGTAGCGGGCTGCCCAGGATCCGAAGATGATGACCTGCTCGGCGCCGGGGAGGTCGGCGAATTCGTCGGCGATGATCTCGTGAGGTCCGAAGCTGAGCAATGCGACAGTCAAGATAACGCGAATATGTGTCCATGAAGTGCATACGATTTGGAGGGCCGTTCTGGCCACCCCGGACGGCCAGATTCACCACCTCGGCATCGTCGAGGTCGCACCAGCGCGATCACAACCACCGTCACAGCAGGGAATCTCGTTGAAATTCAAACGCCGCAATACGCTCGATCTGGCCGACCTCATCTGCGGCAACACCGGCGCCGATGTGCCCGGCCCAGACGAGCAGCCCAAGTACTTCCCCTATCGGTCGAGTTACTACATCACCGAATTCTTCGCCGACATGGACACCGAGTGGACTCACGACGGTAAGACCACCCGCAACTGGTGGGTCGCCGATGTCCTCGAGTCGATGCTCAACGAACCCCACGAAGGTCCCCCACATCCACCGGAAGTGTTCTGTCGTCTCATCGATCACCTGATGGACCCGCGCGAGGCCCTCAACGAAGGCGCCGAACGACCGGGCGCCCTTGCCCAACTCAACAGCGTGCTCACCCGCGAAGGGTTCGAGGCGTTCTACGGCGAGGACCGGCACTGCTATTTGCGTCATCTTGGCAGCGACACAGTCACAGTGCTGCAGGTCAACCCGCACCGCCCCCTAACCCCGGCCGAAACCGAGCGGCGTACCAATCTGGCCGCCTACCTCGACACCTGCAGCGAGGACCAACTGATCGAAGAGGTGCTGCTGCCGCTGTTCCGGCAGTTGGGATTTCATCGCATCACTGCCGCCGGCCACAAGGACAAGGCACTCGAATACGGCAAAGACATTTGGATGCGGTACACCTTGCCCACCCAGCACCAGCTCTACTTCGGCATCCAAGCCAAGAAAGGCAAACTCGATGCTTCGGGTGTCACAAAGACCGGCAACGCCAATATCGCCGAGATCCACAACCAGGTGCTGATGATGCTGGCCCACGAGATCTTTGATCCCGAACACAACAAGCGAGTTCTGGTCGACCACGCGTTCATCGTCGCTGGTGGCGAGATCACCAAAGCCGCACGCGCCTGGATCGGTAACGCGCTGGACGCATCCAAACGCAGCCAACTCATGTTCATCGACCGCGACGACATCCTTAACCTCTACGTCGTCGCCAACCTGCCCCTGCCGGCGGCAGCAGTCCCGCCGACAATCAATCCGTGGACGACCACCGATGAGCCACCTTTCTGATGATCGGCAACCAACGACTGTAATCGCTTGCCGCACAGTTGCTTAGACGGCCACAGGTCCTCACTGTTGAGTGCGCGCATCGATCGCGTGGACGGCCTCGATAGCGTCGCGGCCAAGTTCTGGGTCGTGAACGTAGTGGTGGCGCAACAGGTCTGCGGTGGTGGTCGTACCCACCACTCCGAGCATCCGCACGGCGTAACCGCTGGTGCCGCCCATGGGATGCCACTTCTCTCGCCCTCCTGGTAGGTCGTCGCGGTGGGTCAGGGCCCACTGCAGCAGTTCGCGAATCTGGTCGGGATAGGCGGCCACCAGCGCGCGGTGCGGATTGACCGTGGAATTCTGGTCGCCGCTGAGCAGTTCGCTGTTAGCGCGATAGAGGTCGCGGAGGATGGTGACGGTCGAGCCGGGCGTTTCGTGTGAGAGCCGGTGCCAGATACCTGCTGCCTGTTCGACCATGTCGCCACGGAACAGGTGCAGTAACAGTTCATCGACCAGTCTCCATGCGACTGCGACCTCGTCGGCCGATTCGTCTACAGGTGGCAACGTGGCGGAAATCTTGGCCCAGCCGGATAGACCATTGAGGTGTGCAGCCACCGCCTCGGAGTGACTGAAGGTCTCGCGAGGTAGTGGTCCGGCGTAACGAGCCAATGCGCGTACTACGAGGTCGTCGGCGCCGTCGGCGCCCTCGGCGAGTTGTTTTACCGCCCAAGGGGTTCCGAAGCTGCAGTCGGAGGGCATCACCGACATCGCGTACAGGGTCAGCCGCTGGTTGTCGGGCAATGAGTCAATAGCTTCGCTGTAGGGGCCGAGCACGCGTTCGTCTTCGAACATGCTGGCCACGATTCCCTGGGCCAGTGTCTGGTGATCGGGATGGTCGACGTCGCTTAGAGCGTCGGCGATCTCGCGTTGGATTCCTTCCAGCGACGTCACGGGGGTGATCTGGTCGTAGCTGGCGAGTGCGTCGATTAGCGTCGAGCTGGTACCCCAGTCGCCTAGGTCGTTGTCGTAGCCGCTCAGCACGTCGACCATGCGTTGGCGCGTATCGGATTTCAGCACACTACTGCCGTACATGGCAGACTCCAATAACTTCAGCCGAAGGTGATAGCCGCCGACCGCCAGGCCGGTCTTGACGAGGTCAGGCAGATGCTGCGCGTCGATGTCGTGGCGGATCGGATGACTGAGCAGTGCTGCCAAATAGAGCCGGCCGAGGCATCGCGGGTTGGGTGTCCACGTCGGGGTGGCAGTAGGTATGGTCGTGGCCGCGCGGTCGCCGAAATTACGGGCGTCTTGGGCGCCCTGAGTCACCAGTCCGGCCGCGGGGGTGCTCTTCTGACCGAACGGGCCGAACGTACATGCAACGACGGTGCTGATCGCCATCCGGCTGCCCGCCCCGTGAAGGTCGCGCATCGCAGTGCGCATCACGGTGTCGGTCGCGTCCATCAATGCGCCGATCTCGGGCAGAAACATGCCGTGGTAGGCACACCGTCCCGCGGCGAGCAGCAACGACTCCTCGATCGGCGTCCATTGCCGCAGGTGATGCCAGGTGCCATCGAGCGATGCGGCTTGCGGATCTTTGGCCGTGAACGTGGAATGTGGTGCGGCAGCGGCCGCCTGGACGAGCAATTCGGTGATGTCTGCCTGGGCCTGCTTGGCGGTGGGGATTCCGAACGATCCCATTGCGGCGGAGGCGATCAGCGTGGGGTCGGCGAGCTGGCGGATGGTGTCGTAGCGGCGGACGGGGTCGCTCTCCAGCATGAGTGCGTGGTCGCGAAGATCCCGGTGCGCCGGCTGGGTGAGCAGCTGGGCCAGCTCGGCGCCGTCGTGGGCGGTCAACACCAGATGCTCGGCGGTGAGGAAGCGCGCCAGCTTCTCATGGTCAAAGCGCAGCCGAGCTTGGTAGACCCGGATCAGCGGCGAAGCCAGGGTGTCGTCGATTGCCGACGGGGTGGTGGCGAGTGCTTCGCAGCGGCGCAGCGTGGTCATCACCTCCGCGATCGGAAGTGCGGTGCGCACGCCGGCGTTCATGGCCTGGGCAAGGCATCGCAGCCCGGCTCGGACGGCTTCGCTGGGGGTGCGCCGACGGATGTAGTCATCGAGGACCTCGGTGTTGCTGTCCCGGCCAGCGGGCAGATCTGCGATGACTTGTGCCGCCAGGGTGATGTCGTAGCGGGTCCTGTACTCCTCGGATTCGGCCACGCGGTCGGATGTTCCATAGGTGGTGGCGATGCGCCCACGTTCGACGCCGGTCGGCGCCTGCAAATGCACGTTGCATGTGGCGGCGAGTTGGGGCATAGAAGCGTTGGTGGTGGTGACCAAAAGCGCTGCGGGATATTGGTTTTGGAGCGCGTGGAGCTGTTCGAGCAGCTTTTCACGGTGGGGGCATTTCTCCAATGCGTCGATGACGAAGGTGATCCCGGATCCGCCTTCAGCGGCTTTCGCCAGCAGTGAGTGGGCCTCGTGTGTGCTGAACGGGCTGACCGCGCGACGTAACGACTGGATGAGGTGGCCTTTCCTGTAATCGTCGGCATCGATCCAGACCACCATCTGGCCGCGATCGGTCAGAGTCAGCGCGGCGTGTTTGGCCAGATGCGTTTTGCCCTGGCCGCTTTCGGCTGCCAGCTGGATCCGGTGCTGCCGGCCGACAAGGTGATCCGCCATGGTGTCGGCGTTCACAGTGACTGGCGCTGAGTCGATTAGCGCGGCGGCCGCAACGAGCGGTGGAAGGTTCGCTGCGGTGAACTCCCGGAACCTGCGCCGGTAGTCCTCGACAGCTGCAGCGTCGGCGCGGCGACGCAACGCCTCCGTCGTGTCCTCGCCCTCGGGGTAGAGGCCGAGATGGCGGATTACCTCGTCCCAGTGTCGGCGGTCCCAGTGTGGGAGTCCCGGCCCGGGCTGGGCGAGTCGGTCGACGAGGGTATCGAGTCCGACGACGCTGACGTAGGCGTGTCGGTTCAGCGTCGAGCCCGCGGGAATGTGCGGGTCGCAGCACACCACGGTGTCGATGTGCCTGGCGAAACCTTTACCAGTTGGACCGGGGACCACGCCTTTGCGGTTGAGATCAGCCAGGACGTCGGCGACACCGTAGGTTTCCTGGAGAGCCTGCTCGTAGTAGCCGTGATCGGCCACCATGCGCTCTGCGCCCTCAGGGAGGCGCTGGCGCCACGGGCCGTTGGGAGTGGCAATCAGCGGCAAGGTGGGGTCGACGTGCTTGAGTTCGACATTCATGCACCGCTGGTCGGAGACGATCAGCAGATCAATCTGGCGGGCTCCGCGAGCGACCGCGAAGTTGACGAGCAGGGTGGCCGGCATGTTGCGGCGAGCAAGTTCGTTCCGCACCACGTTGATAGCTCGACGCTCATGGGCGTGGGCGGGCTGGTCTCCGTAGAAAACGGTGATCTGTGTGTTGTTGTTTTTATTCACCTGTCGCCACCTTGGTGGGTGGCACTGTCGCTCAGACTACCTGAACGGTGCGACAGACCGACGACAGCCAGCGCATGGCCTCCACCACGGTCACGGTAGCCAATATCGCTGGAACCGGATTGGGTGGATGACCGTCCATACCCATATGGACGACATCGAACGCATCGCATTGCGCGAAGAAGGTCTGGATCCCGACGATCCGGCGGTGATCACCGCCATCGATTTGGTGCGCTGGGAACTTGCTCTTCTCAGCGATGGCCACAGTGACCGGCGCGGCGGAACGCGAGGTCAGCGACGCGACGCGCGGTGGTGATCTGGTCGGAGTGTGTCGAGGCTTCTGAGAGGATAAGAGCGGTTTTCCGTTCGATGCCGACAGCGAGGTCTCGTGACGATCAGCGCACAGGCGCGCAAGCTGCTGTGGGGTCGTGCCCACAACCTGTGCTCGTTCGCGACGTGCTGGCAGTCATTAACGGCCGATGAAGTGGACGCGCGAACCGGTGACGGGTTCGCGGTCGTCGTCGGCGAGGAGGCACATATCCGGTCCGGGAGCTCTGGGGGCCCACGCTATGACCCCGATTATCCCCGCGCTGACATCGATAAGTACGAGAACTTGATGTTGTTGTGTCCGACGCATCACAGCTTGATCGACGCCCACGACGGCGACGCCTACGACGCTGAGACCTTGGTCACGATGAAGCGCCGGCATGAGGAACACCAAGGACGCAAGGACCGCATCACTTCGACCGTTCGACTCTACGTCGGCAACCAGTACGAGATCGACGACCGGGTGCTGTTTGAGCAGGTCGACCTGCACGGTCCCAGTGTTGATGCAATGTTCGTCGACGTTCCGTTCGCCTGTTCACCGGACACGGCCATCGCCGAGGTCATCGAGCGAATCGCCGCTGAGCATCCCGGCGACGCGGAGGCACTAGCGGGGGCCGGCGGGAAGGTTGTGGCCGGAGCTGCTCAGGCGCTGCTGCATCCCGACTGGCGCGGCAACGCGCTGCTGGTCGGCGGGCCTGGCCAAGGAAAGTCCACGTTGCTGCAGTACGTCTGCCAATTCCATCGATCTCGCATGCTGAACAAGAGCTCCTACGCCGGCGATGACCAGCAGCTCGCGCAGGTGACACGCACGCCCCGGGTGGCAATCCGACTGGATCTGCGACGCTACGCCCAATGGGCGATCGCCAAGGCGCCCGTCGCCAAGAACAAGAAAGGCAAACCCGCGGCCAGCCCAGCCTGGCGCAGCATCGAGCAATACATCGTGGCCGAGGTGAAGAAGGGCAGCGGCGGGCACGAGTTCTCCCTGGAGGATCTGGCCACCTTGGTGTCGACCGAGCCCGTGCTGATCGCCCTCGACGGACTCGACGAGGTCGCCAACATCGACCAACGCTTGCACGTCGGCGACCAGATCGTCGAGATGTACGCGCGCCAGAAAGTTGACGCGCGTGATCTGGTCGTCATTGTCGCCACGCGGCCGGGGGCGACCACGTCGCGGCTGTGGTCCTCGCGCGACTTCCCGCGGTTCACTTTGCAGCGGCTCTCCCAGGGTCTGCGTATTCAGTACCTGAGGAAGTGGTCGGCCGTCGCCGGACTGAATGAGGAGGCCACCGACAAACTGCAGGCGACCTTCATGGACAACCAGCATGTACCGCACATCCGCGAATTGGCCTCCTACCCAATGCAACTGGCCATCCTTTTGCACCTTCTGCATCGCCGCCAGTTGCTTCCCCAGCAGCGCACGGAGCTTTACGCGGAGTATCTGAAGACCTTCCTGGATCGCGAGCAGACAGCCGAGAAGGAACCCTTGCTCGCTGATCAGCGCGACACCATCGTCAGTGTCCATGCCTACCTGGGCTGGTATCTGCAGACCAGGGCCGAAGAGGGCACCGGCGCGGGCTCGATCTCACGCAGCGAGCTCCGCACGGTGCTGCGCGAGCATCTTGAAGGCCAAGAGTACGGCCAGCAGTTCGCCGACCGACTGTTCTCGGCCATCTCCACTCGAGTGCTGTGTCTGGTCGAACGAGAAACCGATCGCTTCCAGTTCGAGGTTCAGTCGCTGCGCGAATACTTCACTGCGCTCTACATTTTCCAGAACGCCCCTCCGAAGGGGGTCGGTAATTCGCGCGACGACTGCCTGGATGCGCTGCTGCAACGCCCCTACTGGTCCAACGTCTGCCGGTTTTTCGTGGGGATGTTCTCCAAGGTCGAAGTGCGTGGGATCCGCCAGAACTTGCGCCAGTTAAGCACAGCGACAGGCGATCTCGCGCTGCATCCCATGCTGCGTTCGATGGCCGCGCAGTTCCTCGATGACCGAACCTACGTCGGGCAAGCCGATGAACCGATGCAAGAAGTGGTGAATTTCGTGTTGGAGGGCCCCGGGGTGATCCTGGCCGCAGATGGCCTGCTCGATGCGAACGGCCCGCACCTACAGTTCTCCGAACGAGCCGGACAATCCCAGGCCGTGCGACACCTCAAAGCACGCCTTGGCCAGGAGGCATCGCTGGAGATGAGATCGGCCATCGCCGCGCTGCTGCGCCGACACGGCACCACCGACGACCTTCATCAGTGGTGGTGGGCGCAGACCGCGCCCACGCTTGCGTGGTTACAGACCGCCGCCGAGTTGGGCGTTCTCCGGGAACTGAGCGATCCGGAAAACGACACGCTCGCAGCGACATTGATAGCGCTGAGCCCTGAGACGGTGTGGCTGGCCACGCTGCTACACCAAGGGGGCTACAACGGACGTCACGGCGAGATCATCTCGCTCTGCAAGACCGACATCAACGACGGCGCCGCAGATGCCATCACCCCGAGTCCGCTGACCTCAGTCGCGCCTTTGGTGCAGTGCGCGGCCAAAGCACAACTGCGACCACACACCGACGCCGCACAGCAGCGGGCACGCCGAACACGGATTCGGCAGCGAGGCCACACCGGTGATGCGTTGCTCGGCGAGATTACCGAGTTATCGAACTACCTGTCGGAGAAACCACTCTCCGACGCCACCGCCACCGACTGGTTTAACCGGCTGAAGAGAATCGCGCAGACCTGGGGTGACGGCTGGGTATTGCGACAAGCGATCGCTACCGTTCCCGCCGACCTGGACCTGCAAAGGTTGGCCGATCGCGCAGGAGCCGATGAACCGACGCTGGCGAGCGCGGCCTTATGGGAACATGACGCGCGATCGCACACCAAGGACGCACAGTGGTGGCAGCAGTCGCTCTCGTCGTGCGAGTCCGACCTGGATCGACGGCACTGGGTATTTTCGGTGTTGAGCATCGCACGTCCGCAAGCCGTACTTGATGTGACACCACGTCTCAACGAGGTGGTATCAGCACTCTCGCCTAAACACTATGCCGCAGTGAGATATTCGCTTGGATGGTTCACGAAGTCTTCGGTGGCCCGCGAACTCGTCTTTGCCGAGCCGCTGCGGCTCAAACAAGTCGAGGTGAGCCCGCGGCTGCTCTGGCTGATCCACGTGGTGGGGACCGAAGCGACCATCGAGTGGGCCGATCGGCGGCTGGAAACGGGCTTCGAGTCGTTACTGCAACCCGGATTGGGTGACATGCGGCCATTGCTGCGCACGGTCGGGTCGCGCACCACGGTGAAAGCCAAGCAGCTCAAACACAGTCGCTCACTACTCCCTCTGGGCGGGTGGGCCAGCGATATCAAACTCGGTGCGCTCAGCTTTGAGCTGGCCCGCGAGATCCTTCGCGACCCTGATCAGTGGCCGGGCGATCTCGCACAGCGAGCCGCCGAGAAGATCGGAACCAGGCTCGCATCGAAAGCCTCAACGCTGGCCGCCACCGCGCACGCCGACGCGTGGTTCACCTAAAACAGTCAGCATCGCCGTCACGATCCAGGCTCACCCGCGTGCACTCATGCGGCGGTACTCCTCGGCCGGGGCGAGCACCGCGACTTCGCGCCCGCGCCGGGTGATGACAAAGGTCTGTCCCTGGGCCACTTCACCGATGATCCGGCCGAAATGGCGGCGTAGTTCGGTCATGCTGACCCGCGGCAGCGAGGGATCAATCATCAGCCGCTGCAGCCGGTGGGATCTAAGACCGCACACAACGCGGCCAGTGCGTCGCGGTGGGCCAGCTCAACGACGTTCATGTCGCGCCGAAGAGGCCAGTTGCACAGCGGGTGCTGATCATGCTGTTGATTTCCCGATCTATCTAGTCAGTGCGCGCAATCACTGGAGTGTGCATAGTTCCAGGCAGCCCCGTCAAAATGCGGGTTCACCGATTCCGCCCAGCATGCCGGCGAACTGGTCGTGGTCGCGACAGCTGGAATCGTTGGGGGGCAAACGCTTTAGTGTCTTTGGCTGATTGCTGAACGCCGTGCCATCAGCCTGGCTGACAGGGTGAATAGTAGGACCATCACGATGAGTGTCAGTGCACCGGCCCAGGCCCGGGCCTGCGCGGCTTTGAAACCGGTGATGGCGTTGCCGAAGATCTGCAGTGACAGCGTGGACATACGTTTGTCGGGGTTGAGTTCGGTGAACAGGTCATTGCCTAGCGCGGTGAGCAACAGCGGCGCGGTTTCTCCCATAGCCCGGGCGACGGCGAGCATGATGCCGGTGATGATTCCCGCGCTGGCTGTGGGCAAGACCACCGAGATGACGGTGCGGGCTCGGGTGACCCCGAGTGCAAGTGACGCTTCGCGTAGTTCGTTCGGGACCAGGCGCAGCATTTCTTCGACTGATCGGATGATCAGCGGAAGCATGATGAGCGCCAGGGCGATTCCGCCGGCGATGCCGGAGAATCCGAAGTGCACCACCCAGATTGCGTAAATGAATGCGCCGGTGACGATGGTGGGGATGCCGACCATCACGTCGGTGACGAAGCGGGCAAATCGCGCGAGCCGACCGCCGTATTCGACGAAGTAGATGGCAGCGGCGACGCCCACGGGAATGGACAGGGCGGTGGCGATGCCCACGATGATCAGGCTGCCGATAATGCCGTTGGCGAATCCGCCGCCGGGCTGAGCGGGATTGCCTGGCGGTGTCTGAGTGAGGAATTCGGGGCCCAGAAATTTCAGGCCCTCGGCGGCGACATAGCCCAGCACCCACACCAGTACGGCGATGGTGGCAGCCATGGTGGCCGTCAGGACGCCGGTCATGGCCGAGTTGGTGAGTTTGCGCCGCTGCCTGATGGACGTGGTGTTGATACTGCGTGCTCGTGTCGCAAGCGTCATGCGATGTGTTCCCCTGCGCGGCTGACGACCCGCTTGCCAATGACGTTGACCAGCAATGAAACAACGAGCAGCGCGGCCGCGACGACGAACAGCGCATCGAGATGGTAGGGCTGGTTGGCTTCGGTGAATTCGTTGGCGATGACGCTGGGCATGGTGGCGCCTTGCGAGAAGATGCTTGTGGCGATCGATAAAACGTTGTTACCGATCAACATCGTCACCGCGATGGTCTCACCGAACGCGCGGCCCAGGCCCAGGATGGCGGCGCCGGTGATGCCGGCGCGTGATCTCGGTAGGACTGCGAGTCTCAGCATTTCCCAGCGGGTGGCCCCGAGTGCGAGCGCGGCTTCTTTTTCGGCCGCTGGGGCGGTGGCGAAGACCTCGCGGCAGATGGCGGTCACGATCGGTAGCACCATGATCGCCAGCACCACGCTGGCCGAGAACACCGAGTAGCCGAAAAACGGTCCGCGGAACACGCCGCCGAGCAGCGGGATCACCGATAGCCGCGTCAGAGCGTTACCGAGGGGGGTGATCGCGGGTAGCAACGCGAACACGCCCCAGAAGCCGTAAACGACGCTGGGGATGGCCGCCAGCAGATCAACCAGTGATGACAGTGCTCGGCGCAGTCGCTGTGGCGCCACATCGGTGATGTAGAGGGCTAGTGCCACGGAGATGGGGACGGCGATGAGCAGCGCGATCGCTGAGGTGATCAGCGTTCCGATGATGAACTGCAGGATGCCGTAGGGGTTGGGGTGAGTGGATGCGGCGGTGGCCTCCGAGGGGGCCCACCGGTCTGAGGTGAGAAAACTCCCCAGACCGTAGTGACTCAGCGCCGGCCACGCGCGAAGGAGTAGGTAGAGGGCGGTGCCCGCGAGCGTGAGCACGATAAAGACGGCGGCGCAGGCCGTCAGCGATCGAAACATCGCATCGCCGCGATGTCGAGCAAAGAAATGGAATGGGCGTTTGACCGGAGCGCCCGGCGAGAAGGCCCGGGGCATGGCCACCGCCGCACCGTTGTCGGTGGTGCGCGCTCGCATTACTAGCCTACCGGTGCACCCGCAATGGTGATCTTCTTGAGCTGGCCAGCGGCCTTCTGCTGCAAGTCTTTTCCGAGCGGGGCGTAGTTGACGGCGGCTACTTCATCTTGGCCACTGGATAACACCCAGGCGAAGAAGTTGACCAGTGCTTTGCCTTTGGCGGCATCGGTCTGGTTGGCATAGACCAACCCATAAGTGGTTCCCGTGATCGGGTAGGCGTTCGGGTCGGTGCCGTCAGTAAGACTGACGCGCAGATCGTCGGGGTAGGTGATGCCGTCGGTGCCCTTGGTGATGGTGGCGGTGCAGGCCTGGATGAAGTTGCCGGCCTTGTTTTTCACCTGGCCGTATTTGAGGTTTTGCTGGATGGCGTAGGCCAGCTCGACGTAGCCGAGGCCGCCCTCGGTCTGATTGACCACGCCTGACACGCCTTCGTTGCCCTTACCGCCGATGCCCACGGGCCAGGCGACCTCCTTGCCGAAGCTCTTAGCCGGTCCACCCAAAGTGTCTGCCCACGTGGGGCTTTCCTTGGTCAGGTAGTCAGTCCAGACCGCCGTGGTGCCCGACCCGTCGGAGCGGTGCGCCACCGCGATCGGCTCGTCGGGCAGATTGGTTCCAGGGTTGAGGGTCTTGAGGGCGTCGTCGTTCCATTTGGTGATCTTGCCGGCGTAGATCTTGCCCAGGGTCTCGCCGTCGAACTTCACACCGCTGTCGATGCCCTTGATGTTGTATGCCGGGACGACCGCGCCGAGCACCAGCGGGATGTGCAGGATCGGTCCCCCTTTCGCTAGGGCGAGTTCGCTGTCTTTCATCGGGGTGTCGGATGCGCCGAAATCGACTGTCGCCGCGCTGATCTGCTGTACTCCTCCGCCGGATCCGATGGACTGGTAGGCGACCTGTACGCCGTCGGAGGTGCTGTAGTCCTTTGTCCAAATTGACATCACGGGCGCCACAAAGGTGGATCCGGCGCCCGACAGCGTGTTGGCGCCGCCGTCGAGTTTGTTGATGGGACGGGGGTAGCCGGGCTTGCCCGCGGAGCTTTGACCGCAGATTTGGCCGGCTTGCACGGCCTGGGTGCTGTTTTGCCCGACATTGCTGGTGCTTCCGCAGCCGGCGAGTGCGCCGACGAGCAGCAAGGCGCTTGCGCGAACGAAGGTTTTGGTGATCATCGATCCTCCACTGTGAGGGCATCGCGCTGAATTTGGGCGGCGGGTTGATGTCGGAGCACCCATGTTTGAGCCGCCATTTGGGTGGCGTCCCAGGGTGATCCGAGCGGTGGGGTGTAGGACAGGTCAAGCTCACTGAGATGCTCGACGGTCATGTCGTGAAAGAGCGCGGTGGCGTAGGTGTCGACGCGTTTGGCGATTTCGGCGCTGCGGTGCCCGACCAGCTGGGCGCCGAGAAGCTGCCCGCTGTGGTGGTCGCCGGTGATGCGGATGTGGATGGGGGTGGCGCCCGGATAGTACGCCTTATGGTCGTCGGGACTCGATTGGCTGGTGACGGGAGTCCAGCCCTTGTCGGCGGCCACGGCTTCGTGTTCACGCAGGCCGGTGCGGGCGGCGACGAGGTCGAAGACCTTGACGACCTGGGTGCCCAGGCTGCCCGCGAAGTGGGCGTGTCCGCCGAGCGCGTTTTCGCCGGCCACGCGGCCTTGCTTGTGGGCGGTGGTGCCCAAAGGTATCCAGGTGATCCCAAGCAATCGGTGGTGGGTGTGCACGCAGTCACCGGCGGCGAAGACATCGGGCAGGTTGGTGCGCATCGTATCGTCGACCACGATGGCGCCCTTGACGCCGAGTTCGGCACCGGCATCGGCGGCGAGTTCGGTGTCGGGCCGCACTCCCACGACGACGAGGACGAAATCAACAGTCCGCGAGATGGTTTCGGTGCCGTGGGTGGCGGTGACAGTCAGGGCGCCGGTGTCGGTGCGGGTGATGGCGGAAACGGCGGTGCTGGTGAGGACCTCGACACCGTTGCGTTGGAGTTCGGTATGCACGAGGGCGCCCAACTCGGGGTCGACGGTCGGCAGCACCTCGGGCAGCGCTTCGATCTGGGTGACCTGGATGCCGCGGGTGGTGAGGGCTTCGGCCATTTCCAGGCCGATGTAGCCGGCACCGACGATGATCGCGGTGGCGGGGTCGCGGTGTTGCAGGGAGTTCATGACGGCGAAGGTGTCGCCCATGGAGTGCAGCAGGTGCACCCCGTCGGCCGGGCCGAGTGCGCCGGGGCCGGCAAGACCGGTGATGGGTGGGCGGGTGCTGAGGGCGCCGGTGCCCACGATCAGCGCGTCGTAGGACAGCTGCTGCGGGGTGCCGGTCGAGTCGAGGATGTCGAGGGTGTGTTGTGCGACATTGATGGCGGTGGCGCGGGTGTCGGTGAGCACCCGCATGCCGGTGGCGGCCAGGTCGGCTGCGCTGCGATGGGCGAGGTTGGTCCAGTGGGTGACTTCCCCGGATACGTAATAGGGGATGCCGCAGATGGAGAAGTTGGGGTAGGCGTCGGCCACGACCACGGTGACCTCGGTGGTGGGGTCGAGTTCACGGGCGCGTAGTGCCGCGCTGATGCCGGCATCGCTGCCGCCGATAGCGACGATATGGCGAGCTGTCATGCGGGGGTTGGCTCCTGATGTGGTCTGGGTGTTGCGTTGGTGGTGCGGCGCTGCGCCACTGGATCTGGGGTGAGGGTGGCGGTTTAGCTGATGGCGTTGACGGCGCTGAGCACTTTGGACTGGAACTGGTTGGGCAACGGGAAGTATCCGTAGTCGTCGAGGTCGGCCTGGCCGGGCCCGAGGGTGGACTGCAGGAACGCTCGTACTGCCGGGGCCGTTTGTGGGTCAGCGTATTTCGAGCAGACCAGTTCGTAGGTGGCCAGCATGATCGGGTAGATGCCGGGCTGGGTGGGCTTGTAGACCGCCGACATGTTCAGTACCAGGTCGTTGCCTTGGCCTGTGATGGTGGTGCCGGCGATCGCCTTAGCGACGGTGTCGTTGTTGATGGCGACTGGGTCCGGACCGGCCGAGGTCACGATCCTGGCGCCGAACAGCCGCTGGGCTTGGGCGAACGAATACTCGTTATAGCTGACCGCGCCCTCGGTGTCTTTGACCATGGCTGAGGTGCCCTCGTTGCCCGGGGCGCCCTGGCCCACCCCGCCGTTGAAGACCTTGCCGGTGCCCTTGCCCCAGGCAGCGCCCGCGGCGGCGTCGAGGTAGCGCTGGAAATTGTCGGTGGTGCCCGAGGCGTCGCTGCGGTACACCACGTGGATGGGTTCGGGCGGCATCTCCTCGCCGTTGAGCGCCTTGATCGCCGGGTCGTCCCAGCGGGTGATCTGGCCGTTGAAGATTTTGGCCACGGTCGGGGCGTCCAGCACGAGCCTGTCCACCACGTTGAGGTTGTATGTGATCGCCAAGGGGCCGAACACCACCGGCAGATTCCAGGCATCCGAGCCGCACCGCTGCTTGGCCGTGGCGTACTCGTCTCCGGCCAGCGGGGAGTCAGAACCACCCAGATCGGTTTGGCCGGACAAGAATTCACGCACCCCGGCACCTGAGCCGTTGGAGGTGTAGGCCAGTGTCTGCCCGGGGCAAGCCTTTTCGTAGGCTTTGATGAATCGGGTCATGGCATTGGCCTGGGCGCTCGAGCCACTGGCCTTCAACGTCTGCTTGCCGCCGCATTGCACTTTCACCGCGGTGGCGTAGCTGGGAGCGACCTTATCCTTGGCGCATGCCGAAGACGTCAGCGCCGTGACCGTCAGCACGCTCAGGGCCACCGCAGTCAGCCTGAATGGAGTCCGCATCGTTGGTACCTCCGGTCGTGGGTGCAGGGAGCCGTACGCGAATGAGGTTGGGACAGAGCTGGTGTGGCGTGCGGTTGCTAGTGGGGGTCGTGCAGGGTGGGGGCCAGGTGATCGATGCGTATGGTCAACTCATCGAGGACGCGGTCGAAGTCGCCGGCGCGGCCGCTGCGCACGGGGTCAGGGATCGACCAGTGCAGGCGCTTGCCGTCGGGGGGTAGTTCTTCGTGGGCGTTGTCGCAGACGGCGATGACCACGTCAGTCGGCTTGACCACATCGTCGAGGTGGCGCGGGGCGTCTGGCTTCATGGGCAGCTTGCGGCGCGCTGCTGCGGCCAGGGCTTTCGGGTGTACTGCAGCGGCGGGATGCGTCCCGGCCGAGGTCGCCGGTAGCGCGCTGCGTCGATTCCACACCGCGACCGCCAACTGGCTGCGCGCCGAATTCTGGGTGCACACAAACACCACCCGGGCTGCATCTGCTGCCTTCGAGGGCACCAGCAGATTTAGCGAGGCGGGGATCAACTGCAGATAGCTACGCCGGCGATCTCCTTCGGAACGGACGCGGCGCACGATGCCCGCTCCTTCGAGGACCCCCAGGTGGTGGGCGATCAAACTTGACGACATCGACAGCGCGGCTTGCAGCTCCGACGGCGAGGCATCGGCGAGCATCAACCGGTCGACGATCACCAGCCGACCAGGATCAGCCAGGGCCGCATGGACCTGCACCCGCCGCGCCGCATCCGCAGATAACTCAATATTCATTGACTCAATTAGTACTGAGCTATCTATGCCGGGTCAAGTCCTGACCCGAGAATGGTTGGTCGCGTCGGTTGTCGTTCACCGGCAGGACGGTGGTCGTTCAGCGAGCCACGCGGCTAACCCGGCATTTTCTTGTTAGATGTCGCGCCGCAAGACGAACGGTGCGAAATCAGCTGCAGCAGTTGGGATCGAGCACCGCACACAAGGCGAGCAGGGCATCCCGATGGGGGCGGTGATAGACACTCATGCCTCGGCGATCCGATTCAATCAGTCCCGCCTTGCGAAGTTGACCCAGGTGGTGACTGACGGTCGACTCCGAAAGCCCCAACACCGCAGCGAGCTCGCCGGTGTTCTCCTCGCCGGCAGATGAGTTGAACAACAACGACATGATCTTGACTCGCGCGGGGTCGGCCAGCGCCTTGAGGCGTAGAGCAACCCGCAGGGCGTCGTCATCGCTCATGGGCCCCGCGGCCAGCGGTGGGCAGCATGCCGGCGCGCTGATATCGACCACGGGCAGTGTTCTCGGCACTCAACCATTCTGCCACAGTGGTTTGACATATATCACAAAGGTGGGCATGCTCAGGGTGTCCGACTATTTCGATATATGTCTTACAGGTATGGAGGTCTGTTCTGATGTCCCGTGTCCAACTTGCCCTCAACGTCGACAACCTCGAGGAGGCCATCACGTTCTACTCCACGCTGTTCAACACCGAGCCGGCCAAACGCAAGCCCGGCTACGCCAATTTCGCCGTCGCCGAACCCCCGCTCAAGCTGGTGCTGTTGGAGAATCCCGGCAAGGGCGGCACGCTCAACCACCTGGGGGTGGAAGTTCAGTCAAGCGAGACGGTGCATCAGGAGATTGCCCGCTTGCAGGGCGAGGGCATGTTCACCGACGAGGAGATCGGAACGACGTGCTGCTTTGCCACCCAAGACAAGGTCTGGGTGACCGGACCGGGCGGGGAGAAGTGGGAGGTCTACACGGTGTTGACCGATTCCGACACCTTCGGGACCAGTCCCCAGCATGCGGAAGGCGGCACCGCCGAAGGTGGCGTCTGCTGCGCCGGTGCGGCCTCCGACGCGGCGGACTCGGCCACCACCCGCGCGACATCGTGCTGCTGATCAAATAGATTGCGCGCTCGAACGGTTGCGTATCCATCAGTGCCGATGCGCAACCGTCGAACACCGTCGAATCGACCCGGCGTGGTCAGGCCGTGGCGGCCCCGTCGGCGCACGGCGCTATGGCCAGCCAAAGAGGAGCGCAGTCCATGGGACCGAGTGAACGCGGACTGCGTTGGGCGCTCGTCACACTGTGCCTGACGCAGATAACGAGCTGGGGCGTCTTGTACTACGCCTTTTCGGTGTTGTCGGTGCGGATCGCTGACCAAACTGGATGGTCACGGCCAGCCGTTACCGCCGCTTTTTCCGGCGCGTTAGTCACCTCGGCGCTGGTGGGCATCATGGTGGGCCGGTGGTTGGATCGACACGGCCCGCATGGCGTCATGACGGTCGGCGCGGTGATCGGCCCATTGGCCGTTGGGGGTGTTGCGCTGGCCCCGACGTTTGCGTGGTTTGTGGCCGCGTGGGTTGCAGCGGGATTGGCTATGGGCGCAGTCCTGTATCCGCCCGCATTCGCGGCGCTGACGCGCTGGTTCGGCGCACGCCACATGGGCGCCTTGACCATTCTCACGCTTGCCGCTGGACTGTCGAGCACCGTGTTTGCGCCGCTCACTGCCACCCTGGCCGCGCGGTTCGATTGGCGCACAACCTATCTCGTGCTTGCAGGACTGTTGGCAATCGTCACCATCCCGGCGCACTTCTTTGGCCTGCGCCAGCCATGGCCTCCCCCGTCCGGTGTACACATCACCGACCCGCCTAGCCGAATTGCGCAGAGCCGCTCGTTTTTTGCCCTGGCGGTCGCGCTCACGTTGGGTGCCTGCGCCTCCTATGCGGTCATCGTCAATCTGGTGCCGTTGATGGGTGAGCGTGGCATCGACGCGCGAGGGGCAGCTGCTGCGCTCAGCATGGGTGGCATCGGCCAAGTCCTCGGCCGACTGGGCTACCGGACGCTGGTCGCCCGCGTCGGGGTACGAGCACGCATCGCGGTGATTCTCGCCGGCGTGGCGTCGACAACCGCGCTGCTCGGAGTTTTCCGTTCGGTGGCAGCGCTGATCATCGTGGCGGTTCTCGCTGGCTTCGCCCGCGGCATCATGACACTCCTGCAAGCGACCGCCATCACCGAACGTTGGGGTCCGGCCCATTACGGACACCTCAACGGGCTGCTGTCCGCACCCATCACCGTGGCCACCGCGATCAGCCCGTGGATCGGTTCCGCCCTAGCCAGCGAGCTCGGCGGATACGCCCCGATGTTCCTGGCACTCGGCGCCTTCGGTGCTGCGGCAGTCGTCATCAGCGTGACCAGCGTTCCCGCCCGGCCTCCAGCCAACGACCCGCTGCACCTGTCGACGATTGCACACACCAAGTGAGACGGCGCGCCCGCGACCCCAACAGGTCCGCCGCGCAATGATCCACCGGCCGAGGTTGCATTTGATATCGATATATATCAATATTGATGAGTGTCTAAATCGAGTCAGGCGCTCACGGACGTGTCCCCGTGCGCATACGCACCTGTTGTTGTTGAACCCCTCTCGGCGGAGGCGGCCACCGACATCGCCGCCAAGCTCAAGGCGTTGGCAGATCCGGTCCGACTGCGACTATTCAGCATGGTGGCCAGCCGCGCGGGCGGCGAGGCATGCGTTTGCGACATTTCCGAAGGCTTCGATGTCACCCAACCGACCATCTCGCATCACCTCAAGGTCCTCAAGGACGCGGGCTTATTGACCTCCCAGCGCCGCGCCTCCTGGGTGTACTACTCGGTAGTGCCAGAGGCGTTAGCGACCTTGTCGACAGTACTCAGAGCAGTCGACGCTTCCACCGCGGAGGCATCGGCATGACCGCCACCCAGCCAGACGCCCACCCCGCCGTTGTCGAAAAGCTTTCGCTGCTCGATAGATTCCTGCCCGTCTGGATTGGCATCGCGATGGCCGCGGGCCTGCTGCTAGGCCGGCAAATACCCGGCCTCAATACCGCGCTCGAGCGCGTGCAGGTCGATGGCATCTCCCTGCCCATCGCACTTGGCCTGTTGGTCATGATGTATCCGGTACTGGCCAAAGTCCGCTACGACCGACTGGACTCGGTGACGGGCGATCGGCGGCTACTGCTCAGCTCCCTGGTGTTGAACTGGATACTCGGTCCCGCCGTGATGTTCGCGCTGGCCTGGCTGCTGCTACCCGATCTGCCCGAATACCGGACCGGGCTGATCATCGTCGGTCTAGCGAGATGCATTGCGATGGTTATCATCTGGAACGACCTCGCCTGCGGTGACCGCGAAGCCGCCGCCGTCCTGGTTGCGTTGAACTCGGTATTCCAAGTCGCGATGTTCGCGGTGCTGGGTTGGTTCTATCTGTCAGTGCTGCCGGGTTGGCTGGGCCTGCCACAGAGTGCAATCAGCACCTCGCCGTGGCAGATCGCCAAGTCGGTGCTGATATTTCTGGGAATCCCCCTGCTGGCCGGGTATCTGTCGCGGCGCTTCGGAGAAAAGGCCCGGGGCCGAACCTGGTACGAGAGCAAGTTTCTACCCGTGGTTGGTCCTTGGGCGCTGTACGGATTGCTCTTCACCATCGTGATCCTCTTCGCCTTACAAGGCGACCAAATCACCAACCGGCCATTCGATGTCGCCAGAATCGCGCTGCCGCTGCTGGCCTATTTCGCCATCATGTGGGGCGGCGGATACCTGTTGGGCGCGACACTCAGACTGGGCTATCAACGCACAACCACACTGGCTTTTACCGCTGCTGGCAACAACTTTGAACTCGCGATCGCAGTCGCCATCGCGACTTATGGAGCTACCTCCGGGCAAGCTCTCGCCGGGGTGGTCGGCCCGCTCATCGAAGTACCAGTCCTTGTCGCCCTGGTTTACGTCTCGCTAGCACTGCGACGCTACTTCGCCTCAGATACCAGGAAATCTGCGACGGCCATGAGGACACCATGACCGGCCGCCGCCTGTCACCGATCGCGCTGTGCGCTCACAGGTGTATCGGACCCATTGCCCCCTGCTGCTGTCCGTCGACCACGCGTCCGCGCTCAGTCTCCGCAACACTCGCAAGCATGTTGGGAGGCAGCGACCTTCGCATTGACGGGTGCTGGGCAGCAGGTTTCGCCTTTCCAGGCGTTGATGCCTTCTTTGGTGGCGATGACGGCGATGACCAGTGCGGCGATGGGGTCGGCCCAGGACCAGCCGAAGATGCCGTTGAGAAGAAGCCCGACCAGTAGGACTGCGGATAGGTAGGTGCACAGCAGGGTTTGCTTCGAGTCGGCGACAGCGGAGAGCGACCCGAGTTCTCGTCCGGCGCGGCGCTGCGCCCACGACAGGGTGGGCATGACAGCCAGGCTGACCGCGGCCAGGGTGATCCCGACCGCGGAGTGCTGCGCTTCGCCGATCCCCAGCAGTGACCTGGCGGCGTCGATGGTGACGTAAAGGGCCAGACCGAAGAAGGAGAACGCAATGATCCGCAGTGCGACCCTTTCGCGGGATTCGGGGTCCTTCCCGGCGAACTGCCAGGCGACCGCCGCCGCGGACGACACCTCGATGACAGAGTCCAAGCCGAAGCCGATCAACGCGCTAGACGACACCCGTGCACCTTCGGTGAGCGCGATGACGGCTTCGAGGACGTTGTAGGTGATGGTGGCGGCGACGAAGAACTGAATCCTGCGCGACAGGAGTCGGCGACGTTCCGCGGTCAGCGTCGGCCGAAGTCCGGGGAAGCCGAGTTCGGAGGCCATCAGGGCGTGCACCCGTGCTTGGCGCAGCAATTGGGATCGACGGCCAGTACCAACCCGAGAAGGTCATCGAGGGCATGGCCGATGCGCGGATCGGCCAATTCATAACGTGCCCGGCGCCCCTCGGGCACGGCGACGACGAGGCCGCAGCCCCGCAGGCAGGCGAGGTGATTGGACACGATTTGGCGGGAGACACCGATGTCGTCGGCCAACTCCGATGGATACCGGGGTGCCGTCCGCAGGTTGAGCAGGATCTGTGTCCGGGTCGCGTCGGACAGGGCGTAGCCGAAGCGGGTAAGAGCATCGGTGTGGACCAGAGTCTCCATGCCGATAAGATACAGCATATTCTGTATCCAGAACCACCTGAACTGACCCCTGGCCGATGACGGCAGCCAACCGAAAGTGACTGTCATGCGTATCGAGCTGCTCACCTCGCCCGGATGTCCCCATGCCGAGAGCGCCAGAAAGATTCTCGCCGACTGCCTGAGCAGCCTCGGCATCGACGAGCCAATCATCGACCGGATCGGCCCCTACCCCTCACCGACGGTGCTCATCGACGGCGTCGACGTGATGCGCCCAGCGGCCAGGGCGGCCACCGGTGATGCGTGCCGACTCGACTTGCCCACTGCGCAACACATTCTCGACGCGCTGCACGTGTCTAGGTCCAATTCTCCTGACAGTCGAAAGATCAATTGACGCCCGACCAGTCGGTCGCCGCCTTCGTCGACCAAGCCGCTGGCCGCAATCCAAGAACCCCACCGAGCCCAGTCACGCGCCAAGCATGTCCACCATGCGGACGATTCGATCAGGCGGCCCAAAGCACTCGAAACGTCGAAAGCTGCTCTGGCGCAGCGGAAGCAGGCGGCTAGCTTAATGCCTGCGTGACGTATATGAGGGCGGTGGCGATGGCGAGCACGCCCAAGACGAGCCGGAGCGCACTTTCACGTAGGAACGGTTGTAGGTGCGCGCCTAAGTAGCCGCCGCACAAGCCGCCGAGGCCACACACAATCCCGATTGTCCAGTCCGGCGCGATGTCGTGGCCCGCGGTAAAGATTGCCAGCAACAGGTAGGTGATCGCTCCGGCGACTGACGTGACGAATGTAGAGGTGAGCGCAGCCGGGGCCACCGTGTTCACCGGGACACCGCGACCGACCAGGATCGGGCTCAGTAGCGACCCCCCACCGATGCCGTAGATGCCGCCGACGACCCCCGCGGCGAGCGCGATCGCGACGATGAAGCGGTTGGACGGCGGAGCCGGAGTGGGCCGAGATGCCCTGCGGTATGTACGCAGGCAAAGCCAGAGCCCCAATGGCAGCAACAGGGTTGCCACGAACAACCGGAACATCTGCGGCCCCGGAATGATGAGCACCCGTATGACCGCCCCGGCGACCACGCCCGGCAAGGTTCCGGCGAGCAGCACTCTCGTCAACGGGCTGCGAAGCGGTGCACGCTGACGGTAGCGAGCCAACGCGCCCGGAATGGAGACGACGTTGAACAGCAGGTTGGTGGGCGTTACCGCGGGATTGGGTACTTCCAGCACAGAAAGCTGTACGGGCAGTAGAAACACCGCGCCCGACACTCCGACCGGTGCCGTTACCACCGACACGACCACACCGGCGATGAAGCTGAGCAACACCACAGTCGCGACGCTCACGCCTGCACTATCCCTTGCCACCGTTTGGCTTGCACAGATCCCCTCACCAAAGGCAGCCTCCCCGCGCTTCCGCGCGGATCGCCCTATCGAAATAGATTCGTGCTCAGGTCCGATCGCCAGCCGATATTGACACACGATGTCGGCTCTCCGGAATCTTGTCGGTCACAGCAGGAGCGACAGAGTCGGCTCTACTATCATTTACCGATATCGGCAAGCGTTTTGGCTTGCCGCCCGTTTCCATACCCCCATCAATTCATCATCAGTCATCGCCATTTCCTCAAGTCCGGTGCGTAGGCGACATGCCTGTCGGCGTTCTCCGCGTGGGCCGATGTCGCGTACAAGGCGGTCTCGAGAGCAAACCTTTCGCCCCGTGCTTTGGGCCCCGTTGTGCTGGTTGTCGCCATCGCGCTATTCCATGCCTTAGGGATTGCTGCCGAACGCTTCGGCTGACATCGGAGTCGGCGCTGGCGGTCCTGGGCCCTAGCATCGCGACGGCGCGCGAGATTTCAACGAAATTAACCGAACCGGTAGCGAGCCCCTAGCGGTCGTTGCGCGGTGGGATCGAGGTGTAGTGGAGCTTTTCAGCACATGACGCGCAGAGCGTTTTGCGCCAGTGGCCGCGCCGTTGCGCCACACCGGGTTCACCGCATCGTTCGCACGTAACGGCGGACATGCGTTCGGCTTCGCCGATGATGTCGCAGAACGCCTCCCGCAGTTCGGTGCTCGGCTCGCTGGGTGCGCAGTAGTAGCGCAGGGTGCCGAATTTCTCTTTGACTTGGTGTGCGACGTAGTCGGGGTCGATCGCGGTGAGGCGGTCGTCGAGAGTGGCCACGATCGGATACCAGCCCGCGTCGTGGCTGATCCAACGCCCCCAGCCGTCGGGGATTCTGCGTAGGATCCGGTCCAGCGCTGCGGCATACGGGCCAGCGTCGGGCGGCATGTGCAGGGAGTTGAGCAGCGTGTCCTGGTCGATGTCATCCGGTCGCAGGTGCGTGAGCGCGCAGTGTGTGTCTTCCCGTGTCGCGCTGTCGTCGCGCACGCGGGCGGATATTTCGCTCAGGTCGGATGTCTCGGGCTGCCCAGGTGTCTTCTGCGTGTGGGTGAGTTCGGGGATGTCGTTGTCCTTGCTCATCTAGAGGTACATCCCTTCCGGAATCGTTGGGCGGTAGCGTCCGCTGCCTACCTCGGCCAGAAGCGTTGCCGTAGTGACGTGTCCGCCGTCACCGCCGTCGCCAGCCAGGACGGCGCGGCGCACGATTTCGCGGATGTCGCTGCCGCTGGTGTTCGCAGGCAGGGCGGCCGTCACCGCCGCGGTGTCCACCGTCTGGCTACCGGGCAGGTCGTGGATCAGTGCTGCCAGGATGCGGGCAGCGTCGGTCTGGTTGGGGTAGCTGACTTCGACGATGGAGTCAAAGCGCCCGGTGCGGATGGCGGCCTTGTCCAGGGTGGCGGCGTCGTTGGTGGAGGCCAGTGTCAGGATGCGGGCATCCGGTCCGATGTCCATGGCCCCCAACAACTCCGACAACCCTGCATCGCCGGTGCTGCGGTCCCGGCACCACAGGTCGACGTCCTCAAGGATGAGCAGGATCGGGCCGCCGAGGTGCTGGGCTTCCTCCACGACGGCGCCCAGCAGTTGGGTGCCGGCTTTGGCCTCGACGTAGATGACGGTGAATTCCCCGACGACCTCGCGGGCCACGACCGCGCACACGGCTGACTTGCCGGTACCGGGCGGACCGCAGAGCAGCACACCACGCCGGGCACCGAGGCTGTGGGTGTTGAGCAGGTCGTGGCGGTCGCGCACGGCGCTGACACTCAGATCCACTTCGGCCCACACCTGGTCGGCGACGATGACGTTGTCCCGCGTTGCGGTCGAGGGCAAATCGATGACGGTCAAGGTGAGCCCGGCGGTGTGGGTGGCGCGCACCGCGCGGCCTCGGTACGGGTTGAGTTTGTTGGCGCGGTCGGCGAGGCGGTCGAGCACCGCGCGGGCGCGGTCCTGGTGCTCCGGCGTCACGTAGGCGCTCACTTCGGCCGATTGCAGGATGCTTTGGCGCCCCTGGAGGGCGATGACACAGCCGGTGTCGGCTAGCAGCGTTCCGGCGGGAAAGTGCACCCGCACACTGAGCGGGTGGCGGTAGCGTTGGTCGCCGATCTCGGTTTGGGTCCACTTGGGCGGGCTGGTGTCCTCGCCCGGACCGATCTCGCAAGCGTGGGTGTGCTCCTGGATCCATTCGGCCAGCGCCAGCGCGAAGGTGAACCGCGACACCGGGTTAAGGTCGCGTTCCTCATCGACCAGGTGCCCGCAGTCCGCCACCCCCAGGCAGCGGGCGGTGAACCGCTCGGCGCTCTCGGCCGGCTCGGCGCGGTCGCGTTCGGTGACGCCGAGGAGCAGCTCACCCAGGGCGCGCAGCGCGGGCCGCGCACTATACTCAAGGCCGTCGAGCCACCCGTGGACGTCGGTGATGGGTCGGCGATGGGCGTCAGCGCCGTCGGCCTGCTCGGTGGTCACATCGGTCAGTTCGTCGTTCGTTAGGTTCATCGCCTCATTCGTCATTTCCGGGAAAAGGGCAGCCGAACAGAATCGCACCCCGCCGGGCTCATAGTCAACTTGGTTTTCCCACGTCCGCTGATTGGCCTTGCCGCGCAACCAGATCAGCACTTCCCACTCGGGCCCTACGCGAGAGTTCCCTGACGCACCCACGTCGCCTGCTGCATAAAATTCGTGCGACACGACACCGCGCTCATGACATCCTCGACGGCATGGATCAGGAACCCGAGGAGCTCTATGTCACCGACTTCTCCACCACTCCCGGGGCCGCCGAGTACCGGGAGCAGCTCGAGCGTGCCCGCACCGAGGCGCGGCGGCGCTACCGCGACCACCTGGCGACGGTGTTCGACCTGCAGGGCGCCCCTGAACCCGAGGTGCTCGCCGACGTGGCCCTTGATGCGCTCACCGTCTGGCGCTACGTCGACAGCGGCGAGCGCTGCCGGTGCGGGTGTCACCCACGGCTACCCGAAACCGATCTGCACGACTACGGATTCGCCTGCACCTGTGCCCGCACCCGCCAGGATCGACGCCGCACCTGGGAGCAATGGCGCAACAACATCCAAGCCTTTTGGGAATCCCCTGAGGGCCAACAGATCACGGCCGACGAACGGGCCGCTGAAGCTGGCCTGCAGACCTGGCTAGCGGGGCAACAGGGGGTCACCGTGGGTAGCCATGGCGGCTTGTTCCCGGAGCAGTGGGACGGAGATGTGGACGGGCACAACTTCTACTTCCGCGAGCGCCACGGCGAGTGGCGCATCGAACTCGACGTTCGGCCCAGCGGCCGCTTCGTCCGCACGCTCGCCGGCACCCATAGCGACGGCACACCCCAATACGGGCAAAAAGAACTCGAACAGGGCGACATCATCGCTCACGGCACCATTGATGACGACGGCTACGGCGCCACACCTGTTGAGCGGGCACAGTTCATCATTGACACCATCCGGATCCATCTGGCCCGCCAGATATGCACGCTGCATCACGACGATTTGTCCTCCATCGAAGCGTTGCTCGGAAGCCCGATCACCTGGTGCCCTTCTTGCGGAACCCGGCTGCCGACATGAGGCAAGTAACGGTTCAGTCCTAAGCCGACGAACACCGCTCCACGGGCACGCTCTCGACGGGTCACCTTTCCCACACGAAATACCGCACGAGCAAGCGAGTTCGCCGTGAACGTACTACACCGCGATCGAGGGCAGCCGGCACTGCACGTTTAGCCAGATCAACGCGCTGACCACAGGCAGCGCATGCTCCCACGCAAGGTCGACTAGCAGTTAGCTGGGGGTCAACCGCCCGACCAGCGCTCGCCCCCCTATCCGTCACCATGGCCCCCTCCCGGCCGCACACCGCGCACTCCACATGCCACCAGCTATGCCATTTCTGTTCGAGGGGGGAATCCACCAAGCTCTTTGGCGTACAAGGCACTTCGCCGGTTCAGTAGCAGTGCGATCCCCCGTGCGTTCCTGTTTCGGATATCGACGAAAAGTCCTCAACATAGTTATCGGTGCGGTCGTTGATCCCGCTGCCTGGCGATTGCGACAACGCGATCGGCGCCGCGCCCGTCGCGATCCTCTAACTGTCGGTACAGTTCTGCGACGACCAGCGCGAGCCCCTGGGCGACGCGTTCTGCGTCGGTGCGCCTGTCTCTTTCGTCAGCGAGTTGTCGTGTCAGCCGCGCAACGGCTGCTTCGCTGGACGTCGGCAGCTCGTGAGCATCTGCTTGTGCGACTTTGCGGGTCCACTCCGCGATGAGATCAGGTTGGCGGTACAGGGTGGCGCGGCCGATGCCGGCTTCTAGCGCGAGGTTCGTCCGTGTCAGCCGTCCATCCGTGAATTGAGGTGCTCCCGAGAGCAGCCGTTCCATGGCTGAGCGGATGTTGTCGCGGCTACTCATCGCTGTTCACGGTCAGCATCAACATTCGCACTGTGGAGGACCTGCTCGACCTCAGCGAGCCGTTCGGAAAGTGATTGCAGCCGTGGGGGGCTGAGCCGATTGTCGGCGATTGTGGACTTCAGCATTTGAAGTTCGCCGATCCAGACAGGCAGGTGTTCGGGGCCGACAACCGAGTTCGGGCAGCGCGTGGGCTGGCACAAGCCCAGTAGTGGCCCTTGGGTGTCGCGCGCGGCGGTGCGTCGGCACAGTGCAGTCTCCTCGTCGTACAGACATGCGTTAGCGGGTCCGAACCGGATTACGGGAGCGATTTTCTTCAGCAGGACCGCGAGCTGCGAGTCGGAGATTAGTAGCTCTGGGCTACTCGATGCCGCGGTGGACGTGGATTCGTCGACGATGGCGTCGGTGAGGCGTGCACCGCCGCGCCCGGCCAGCGGATGGTTGCTTTGCCGCGCTTGCTTGATCATGTCGATCATATGTGCGTGATTCTCTTCAGACCTGTTGGTATCAAGCAGGTTTGACCACGCCGGGTCGGGTGCCATGTAGTCGGCGGTGACGTTGGAGTAGCCGTAGCTGATGACATGCTTGAGTTGCTGACTCATAGCGAGTTCGTTACCGCCGAGTTCGCGGCCGATGCACGCGGTGGTGCGCCGCAACGCCCGTGACGTGATCGGCGAGCCATGCGGGATCGGCGCCAGTCCGCTGCGCTCTCCGGTGGCCGCGAAGTGCTCCAGCAGGAACTCGAGTTCATGAGCGGGTCGGATGCCGGGTTCGGCATCTTCGTGAGGCCCGTTAACGAACTTCGCGAATAGGTATTCTGGATGGGCGCTGAGTCGTTCGAGCACGCGGATCGCCGTTGCGGCCTCCTCGACAATCCACCAGTGCGCCGTCGTTTCGGCTCGCCGACCCTTGTAGGTGCTGGATTTGATCGCTTGCACGCCGTAGTGCGTCGTGATCGATCCGCGCTTGATGGCTTGAAGTTCGCTATCGCGCATCATCGTCATCGCGGCGATGAAGACGTAGCAGGCCGCTCGGAGCGCGCGAAGCTCGCACCGGGCTTCGTAGTCAGACATCGATTCGCGCCACGGCACGTGGCGGCCATCGGGTTGCTCTACCAAGGCGAAGTCGACGCAGTCTCGCAGGGTACTCATCGCTCCGTGATCCGCGAGGAAGGTGCGGCCCGATTGCGCGGCCGTAAGGATCAGATTTCGACGGCGATAGCCTCGTTTCCAGGGCCCCAACGTGTAATGCTTGCTCGTCTTGTTGCCGTACAGCAGGTATTCCATCATCGACCAGTTGATGTCGTCGGCGGTGATTTCCTGACCTGTGCGACCGTCGCCGCCCGCGCGAAGGGCGACCAGGTTCTGGGGATCGTCGATCCAGGTTTGCAGGATCCTGTCAGCTTCGCAGGCCCTCGGCCCGCCCGCGGTGCATCGGATCCCGGCCAACTCAGAGGCCCGTCTTTTCAGGAGCGCGCCCAAGGCAGCGCCGTTTATCCGCTCGGCTCGCACGTCCCCGTCGGCGATCGCGTCACGAACAGTCTGTCGCCGAATCTGGCCTATCGAGCCTTGGCCAAGCTGAAAAACTCGCGTTATGTGATCGCCGGTCACCAGGCGGGACAACTGTTCCCAATTGGGTTCGAGGTCTCCATGCCACTTCTTCATGGGTATGACGGCCTCCGGCGACTCCAGATATCCCTCAATCAGGTTGTCGTATGTGTGGCGTCGTCGCCAGTGTCCCCGCACCCGCTCTTGCAGCGCGCAGCGATGGCTGTCCCGCAAGCCCACGATGTCATCGGCGAAGACACTGATGTAGGTCCAGCAGGCGCCGATCAGCGGGATCCACCGGTCGGGTGTCATCACTTCGGTGGCACCTTCACGGGCCTGCTTGGCGATCACATGCGCAGGACGGCCGTTCCATGGGTCGGATGCGATGCCGCCGCCGGTCAGAATCGGCGACAGCACAACCAAGTCTCTGACGGCGTTGATCAGGTTGCGCACCGTTCCGCGCTTGGCTCCCTTGGCCATTTCGGCGTTCACCATGGAGATCCAGTCTTTGCGGCTCCACGCGGTGATGTCGTCAGGCAGGCCCTTCTGGATCTGCCATGCGGCGGCCGTTTTGTACGACACGACGCGGCCTTGAGCATGAAAGATGGCGAACGTGCGACTTCCAAACGACACCGAGCGAGCCAACAGTCGGGGGTCCGCGGGATTCAACAGGGCCATCGCGACCTCACGACTTCTCAGCGACCACGCCGGATGGCTGGGGAACGTGATGCATGCCGCGCCGCGCCGAACATTGGGCCGCCGCGGAATAACACCGTCGGGGTTCCACACCTGATCTCCGAAAGTCGCAGACCGCACTCCCTCAAGCCGATCCGGCCTCGACAGAAACACTTCTTCAGTGTCCGAGTACAACTCGGAGACAAGGCGGTTCGCACCCGAATTGCCGTCTATGCCCCGCGCGCCATTCGCGGCGGTAGCGGAAGTCATTCGGCGCCTCGCTGCAACCATGAGGGAAGGTCGGTACGAGCCTGAGCCATCCGCTGACGCGCGGCTTCGCGGACACTTTCGGGCAGCGACTCGATCAGCGCCACGGCCGCGTCGTACTGAGCGCCCCAAATAGCTATCCACTCTTCGGGATTCATTGATCTCCGGATGTTGTCCATCGCTTCGACCAGCGCCAAAACGTTGGGAAGATGGTCGGTAAAAACCACGGCGTTCTCGCACACCAAACATGACAGCGGCGCTGACCCACACAACTTGCCTCGGACGGTGAACGGCGAGTCAAACGGATCGCGACAGTCAACCACGCCCATATCAAACTCACCCGATCTCAAGCTGCGGGCGTGCGATAGTTCAATCGGCAGCGCCTCAGTGAGGGCAGTCAAAGGAACCTCCGCACGCGGCTTCAGAAAGGCCGTGAAACCAGATGTGACCGCATCGGCGAGGGACCGCTGAAATCGTGAAACCACCGAGGCCGAATACACTTTCAACGACGTGGTGTGCGCGTAGTGGGTGTAAAAAACCCGCGTCGTGTGCTCGTCTCCGGCAATGTCGGCGAACATTCCTTGCAGGCCGATCGCGCGCTCGCTGAGCTTCGCCTTTCGGATTCTCCGTAGATCATGCGGCAGGGAAACTTCACCGACTTCATGCACCCCGCCCACTCGTTGGAGCCAATATCCCAAGCTGGTCGTCGCCGACGCCTGACGTAATTGTCTTGGGAGATAACGGCATTCAGCATCGGGGCGCTGCCAGTTAACCGATAGCCATAACTCGCCGCTGATCTGCCCTGACGCCAGAGCACGGGCAGTTCTCGTATGCTCCAGCAGCGACTCCAACACGCCAGAAACGCTCCACCCGCCGCCTTGCGAGACCGGGAAGAACCGCCCCTTCGAGCGCCCGGCGCGCGGTTTATTCGTCTGCAGCCTGACACCATCAGCTTGCCACTCGATATCGGAGATCCGCAGTGACGAAATCTCATCTGCAGCAATGCCTGTCGTGGCCAGAAGCAGCACGCGAAATGGTGTCAGATCAACGGTGGCCGGCATGACCGCTCGCACACACCACCCCTTCGCCGACGGCCCCGAGTTCGCAAGAGCACTTGGCGGCCGATATAGCGACCACGCCTCTGCCGGAAAGTGCGCGAGCATCTCGGTGTTGTCCAGTGCCCCCGAGACAACAACGGGACTGCCCGATGTAGCCATGGCCAGCATCTCGGCAACAGTTCGCTGCGCCATGTCGGTGATACCGTCGTGCTCATTGGCTTCGATCAATTTCGCAGCCCAGTCCCTGATGGCTCTTAACGCCCGAATATGCGCACGGGCCGCCAGAACCATTCGCTGCAGCTCGGCTTTGCCGAACTCATCAAGCGGCCGGTCCACCGGCCGCTTGATCAGCGCCGGCCCGAGCGCCAACGCGCACAGCACACCATCCGTTACGACACCATCGGAGACCGCCGAAGCCAACTGTGCTTGGACAATGTTCGTCAGCCGATACGGGACCTTCGACGTTGCACCGTACTTGCCTAACAAGGATTTCGACCACGCAGACAACGTCGTCACGACTGCCTCCGGGGTTTCGTTCAGGCTGACGTGTGAATATCCCTGTGCCACAACAAAATTTAAGTAGCGGTCCGAAGCTTGCCAGTGGGCGTATACCGCTGATCGCGACAATCCGGTTGCCATATGTGCCCACTGATCAGCCAGCTGAGCAGCCAGCCGCTTGCAGCGATAGTTGTCGGGATTAATCTCGCACAGGCTTGCTTGACCAAACTTATCAAGCACCACGACGCGGCGAATACCGACCGCGGGCACCCGCGCATCCGCTATCGACTGTGCTCGATGCGCGCCGAATCGGTCCAGCGCCCGACGCTCATTTCGCCGCGGCACGGTCGTCGTTCGCGTCGACGGCAGAATCAGGCGCCGCGGCGGCAACAGCTATGTCGATATCCTCGACATAGCGCAGATACCTCAGCGTTTGAGCCGATGTTGCGTGCCCCAACAGTTCTTGCAGGTCGATTAAGGGATCACGCAACGGCGGTCCATCGCCAAAAGTGGACTGCCCCTGCGCCTTTGCACGCGCCTGATGCGCAGCCCGAAGGTAATTGATAGCAAAGGTGTGTCGCAGGTCGTGTGGCGTCACCTTGCGCACCTGTCTGTCGGCTGGGTACCGGCGAAGAAGCTGTTCACTTGTTGCGGTGAAGACGCCTTCCCACCCTGAACGGGTCATCCCCAGCCCGCGGCTGTCGCTAAGGAAAAGGCACAAGGGCTCGACGATTCGGTCTGCACTGACGATCACTGCCTTGAGCCGCATCTCCACCGGAACTTGGTGCAGTAGGTATTGGCGGCGCCGTCCTCGCCACAGCCCCCAGACGCGCCGGGTGCCGGGATCGAAATACTCCACCATAAAGCAGCCGTCGAGTTGCCCGGCTAGGGAGCGCTGATGCCTCAGCACTACATTTGGACGCTCGAGTTTGCGATACTTGCGAATCGCCGTCAACGCATAATTTGGGATAATTGCGTTTCTATTAATTTCATACTTAGTAATAGACTCCATCTCGACAACCATCGCATGCTTGAGCAGTTGGCCGTTATCGATATCCAATGTGAGTAAGCTCGCTAATTCTTGTATCCGCAGACCCGTCGACACTAGCGTCTTGAAGGCAGCGATATTTCGTTCTCGCGCTGACCGAACAGATGCGCCGGCTGACCGGCAGCCCGCCTCTTCAAGCCACTTGTCGTACAGATAACCGTCGACGTGTCGAACTTTCGAATGACGAATCCGATTCGTGGACAGATTGTCTCGCCCAACTTTGGAGAACTTTTTTACCGGGCTCTGCCGCAAGCGGCCAGATTCGACCGCCCAGCTATAGAACTGCCGCAACGCAGTCGCCTCCACGCGAAACGCGTACTGAGAAATTGGCTGTGCAGCGGTTTGCGTACGATAAACGCGATAAGCGGACAAATCTTTCTGCGTCGCATCGAGCAGTGACCTAGCGCCCCGAAACTCTAAAAAATCGCACAATCGCGCAAACACGCGCGCATACTGGGCCGAAGTGCTCCTAGCCGAATAACTCCTCGCGACGAAGAATCCAAGGATCTCTTCCACAGGAAACCCGTCCTGGTCGACCACAACGGGAAAGCCATCAGCCACCCGCTGCTCAGAGTCCGACACTAAGCGAGTGCTGCGTGGAAAGCGCGTCTCAGCATCAACGAGGCCTGCAGAAGATCCCCACACGACGAAATAAGCCCGATCGCCCAAAGCCGATCAACTTTCTGAAGAGACAATGTCTTGAGCCAACATAACCAGTAACCAAACCGCTGGTCACCAATAAATGTGTTTCTGGGATCAATGGCGACCTGCGGTTGATCGGCATAGTCCGATGTGCCCTTTGAATCCACAAGTCGGACATGATTATCCAGCTCATCGGCGCCCCCGCGGTCCTTGTCGCCGTCGGTGCCCGGCCCATCGGCGGGCGCACTGGGGACGCCGTCGCGCCGATAGCCGCCCGAACCGTTCTTGATCGACACTGCCAGCTCGTGGCTGTCTTGCTGCGAAGTCTGCAACACCGCTTTGGCCCGCGCGACCTGCTCCTGCAGGTAAGCGGCCAGCTCTTGCCGGCCTGCCGGACTGTTCTCGCTACGGGCGATCATCGCCACCCCTGCGCGGGTCTCGGCGATAAGGTTGTCCATGCTCGTGGCCCCGCTGGCAGCAACGTGGCTCACGTTGGTCAGGGCCGGGACCGTCCGGTCATCGGCGACAACGGTATTGCCCAGCGCACGAACCTCGCTCGCATTGCGTCGCCCATAGGTTGAGGCCGCCACACCGACCCAACCGGCAGCGGCAGCGCCGCCCACTGCCAGCACACCCTGGCGGCCAGCGACCAACGCCGGCGCCGATGACCATCCACCGGCATTAACTGGCGACACCCCAAACAGTCTCCGGCCATCACTTAGCGCACGTCCAGCCGCAGCCACCAGCTCATCCAACGAGGTCATGGCAGGCAGTATCACCTAAACCCGCCCCAGGCGGCTATCACCACCGCCAACTTCGCTACTCAGACCGGTTTGCTGTACACGCGCCTAACGGCCACTGGGACACAGTATCTGGGCCTCAGCTAGTTGGCTCCCGGACTCGGGTGGCCGGCGCGAATGTGAGTCCGACGCGCCTCAACATTGCCCAGATCCGGGCTGCGCGCCGCCTCATCGACCCAGTCTTTCTCGATCTTCCCCCGTATCGCTGCGAGGCGGCGCCACGGCATGCGACGGCAACCACAGGTTCATCGTCAGCTTGGACTGTTGGTTAGCGCTCGTCGCCGTCATTTCGACCGCGGCGACCCATCCCCCATCCGATCGGCGGAGCCAGGCGATCTGCCGGGCGGGCATCAAAGGCTCGAGTAACAGCCCGCACGCTTTCACCCACAAAGGCAATTTGTCTTTACGGATGCCGCTCACCGGAAATATCCGACCCACGTCGACCTGCACCGCTCGGTCCACTGCAAATAGTGTCGGGAACTCCGCCGATCGTTCCCAGGAGTCGAACATACGTGCGATCTTGCCAGACTGTGCACCCGACGTCCAACGGGTTAGCTGGCTCTGCGGGAGCCGGCCATTATGTCCTGGACCTCCGCCAGTCTGTCGTCGACAGCTTGCACGAGAAGCCCTGCCAGGAATGGGCTGTCGTGGTGAGAATTCGCCAAGATCGTGTCACGCATGCTCGTTAGGTCGTTGATGATCGTGGTGAGTCGACTGGTGTCGATAGCGTCGGTTTTGACGCTATCCATTGCGATCCCAGTCAATTGGATCGCATGATTCAGTAACCGCTCCACGGTGAGCGCCTTTCCAGCGCTTGCTTTTCTACTTACATTAAGGCCTTGCTTGCGCTTAGGCGCTGGTCGTGTGACACCGATTTCGATGGGTTTGCAGCCGCGCCGGTCGCGTGCCGAAGTTGGAGCCGTTGGCCGCATAGACCCTCGTCCGGGTTTCGACGGCGCTGAACAAACACACCGTGCCATAGGCCTTTTCGTCGCGCTGCAGAAAAGCCCGTGCTCCGTTAGTGGCCACCTTGCGGCAAGGTGGGCGGCCCAAGAGGGCCATACGGCCTATACGGTTCAGGAGTTAAGTCGCCGTGCCACATGTAAATCCCCGAGCCGGGAACGTACTCGTCGTAACCGTACGGCGGCAGATCACCAGCCCACCCCGGCGGATAGAACTTCGCGCCCGGAAAAGACGACTGCGGCACCCACACCCCCGAATTCGGCCCCAGCTCGACATAGGAATCGGGATTGCCGTGCTCATCGGCCACCGTGGCGGGCCCCAGCGCCCCCGGCGGAAGCGTTTTGTAGCCGGGAATCTCATCAGACCTCACGAAATAGTGCGGAACCTGATCCGGATCCTTCGTCCTGTCAAAAACATCCACCCACGGCGGCGAATCAGGAAAGTTCGGCGGACCCAACCCACCCTTGCCGGCGCCGTACGGCATATGGTGCTTATCGCCGGGCTTCCACTTCTGCGAATCCAGCGGTACCGCAGGCGGAGCATCCTTAGCGTGACCGCCACCAGTCCCATAGCCAGCGCTTTGGATGGCGCCGGCAATTTCACCACCTCGCTGCTGGAAGTTCTGCACCAGCCCCTTGGCTCGGTCCAGCTGGCCCTGCAAGTAACTGGCCAGCTGTTGCTTTCCTGCGGTGCTTCGCGTGCTCGGGGCCAGGGCAGTAACCCCGGCACGAGTCTGAGCGATCAGAGCGTCCATGCGGTGGGCCCCCTCGGCCGCGCTGCGCCCCGCTTCGCCGAGCGCTGGACTTACCCGACCATCGGCGGCCAGTGTGGTGTTGAATGCCTGCACCTGGTCGGCGTTGGTGGTCATGTAGGTCCCTGCTGCCCCACCATGCCAGCCAGCTGCCGCGGCCTGGCCAACTTGAGCTACCCCCTGCCGACCAACCACCAACTGCTGCATCGAGGGCAACGATCCCCCGACAGGCGCGGACCCGAACAGCCCGCGCGCAGCACTGAGTGCCCGGCTTGTTTCGGCCACCAGCGCATCGAGCGACGACATAGCCGCCAGTATCGCGTACTCACGGCTGGCTGCGCCAACATCACCAACGACTTCACTCGCTGGTGTGCGCTCAAAGTGACCAGGACAGCGGAGGCCCGACCGGCAGCCGTCAGATGTCGCGGGTCAGAGAACTGACGGTTGTGCCCATCGCATAAGCAACTTTGGCCAGGAAGACGACAGTGGGGCTACGCAGGCCCTGTTCGACGCGGGCCATAAAAGAGCGGTCGACCTTGGCCGCCGCAGCCAGGTCACGTTGACTCAACCCCAATTCGGTGCGCCGCTCAAGAATGCGGCCACCGACAGATGCAAGCACCTTTGCTTCGTCCACTTCTGACACTTGCCGCCCCTCCCGTGGTGGCCTATAGCCTACAGCCTGGGCCGCGGGAGCAGCTACCAGATGATCAACGCCGATGGCTCTGCGCGTGGGCGCAGCCGACGCTGCTGAGCCGATTGACCCGCTCGCGCACCTCGCGGTCACGGACGACGTCGGGCAGACCGCCGGGACAATTCCAGGATGCATCAAATCCGTTGTGGCGGTGGAGGACACCGGAGCTCTCGTCAATTCGATGGCTGCCTATAGCCCACCGATTATGGTAGTCTATAGACAACCATAGATGCAGAAAGGGCTCACCACACATGGCTAAACCCCTTACCGCTGAGCAACGGTGGCTGATGTTCGCCATCGGTGGGTGGACGATGCGCGAGTGCCTCCTTGGCCCTGCCGGAACCGACTACCTGATGCAGTCCTGCTACAGCCATTGGGGTTTCAGCGGACCCGACGGTGGACCCGACTGGCTCACCGGTTGGAACACCGTTCGGGGAAAAATCACCGCGCCACAAAGCGGAGTCGTACGGGTGAGCCTGACAAAAGCCCAGATTAACTCTTACGCAGCCACATTGCCCGCCGACATCCGCCGTGAACTCACGGAATGCCGTGATGCCGCCCACGCCGAGCAACGACGCATCGCCGACTGGTGCCACTGTCCCCAGCAGGACCAAGCGACCAATGCCCGCACCGTACCCTGCGGCCGATACCACCCCACCGACGAGGAGGACGACGACCACTGGGCCCGGACCCGCGCCATCGACACCTGGCAGACCCGGCTACTTCGCCGCGCGCTGCAATTGCAATCCGCCGGTGAACAACTCGACCTCTTCAGTGGCCTAGCCTGAGCCAGCTCCGACGACAGGGACCTTACCGAAGAGCGCGGCCGCCGCCCGGGCGTTATACCTTGCCGACTCCGCCGCAGCGACCAGTTGTGGTTCGAAGGCCGTCGTCTTTACCACTGCCTCCCGCCTCTGATGGCTTGTTGTCGCCAGTTCTTCGCGGCGACAACCTGATTCGACGCGCGTTCTCTCACATCGTGGTTCCATGGCGGTTGTCTATAGGCCACCATTGGCGGTAGACTATAGACAACCAACAGATAAGGAATGGCCCCATGACCAGCTCGACCACATCCCGCTCGGCGAAACTGCACGCCCCCGAGCTATCCGCCGAACACCTCGCTGAAATCGAAGAGGCTCTGGCATCCACACACAGCGACTGGCAACCCAGCGGACTGCCTACCGGGATTACCTATACCGACATCTTCTGCGGATTCGGCGGTTCCAGTATCGGCCTCGAAAATGCCGGGATGACTCTAGCTTTGGGTGCCAACCACTGGCCGAAAGCGATCGAAACCCACGCGCTGAACTTCCCCAACGCCGATCACCTAATCGCCGATGTGTCCAACTACGACATGCGCAGGCTGCCTGACACGGATGTGCTCTGGGCATCGCCGATCTGCACCGAGCTCTCCCCCGCGGGCGGCACCCGCCGCCCCAGCGCCCAGCTGTCGCTGCTTGAGCCGGAAGGCCACGTACCCACGGCCGCGCTGGACCGCACACGCGCAACGTTCTGGGATGTGGTGCGCGCCACCGAGGTACACCGCTATCGAATTATCCTGATCGAGAACGTGATCGAGGCGGCCTCTTGGGAATTATTCGACATCTGGTGTACCGCAATGGATAAACTGGGTTACAATCACCAGTTCATCTCGGTGTCTTCGGCTCACATCGGCGACGACGCAAATCCTCACGCCCCCCAGTGGCGCGATCGCCTCTACATCGTCTTCACAGCAGTGTCGTTGCCGACCATCGACATCAGGCCGCGCCCGCTGACCTGGTGCCCCCAGTGCGACGAGATCAACCACGCGGTTCAGTCCTGGAAGCGTCTGGACCGCCGCCGCATCGGAAAGTACCGCCAGCAGTACGTGTATCGCTGCCCCAATGCCCGGTGCAGGCACAGTGTTGTCGAACCGTTTGTGCGGCCCGCTGCTGTGGCCATCGATTGGAGCGACCTAGGCCAGCGCATCGGCGACCGCAGCAAGCCGCTGGCGGCCGCGACCATGCGCCGCATCCGTGCCGGGATCGCCCAGTTCGCCGAACCCACCGTGATCGCTACCAATCACGGCCGACTCGGTGAAGACCGCGCCTACCCGGCGGCCGGTGCCCCGATGCCTACTCGCTCCACCAAAATCGGCGACGGTGTCATATGCCCGCCGTCTGTGCTTGACCGCCGAGCCTATAACGACGGGGACGCGCGCCGCATTAAGCCCATCAGCGACCCGGTCGGGGCCATCACCGCCAACGGCCGCCCGCACACTCTCGTGACACCGCAGATGGTGGTGCCGGCCGGAGGTTCCTGGAACACCGAAGCGATCAGCGCCGCCGACCCGCTGCGGACCCGCATGACTCGCGACACCGATGGCCTGTTCACTCCCCAGCCATGGATCACCGTGTTACGCAACCACGCCGACGTGAGCTCGATCGAGGACCCGCTGGCCGCGGTGGCTACGGGGGGCGGAACCGGCGGAGGCCACCAGGGACTGACCGTCCCGCCGGGCGCTTTCATCCAGAAGCACCACGGCGGCGTGGATTATGCGGGCATCGCTCACATGACCAAGAGCGTCAACGACCCGGTGCCCTCGGTTGTGGCGCGCCCCAACCTCTCTCTGGTGATCCCCTACCGCAAGGGCAAGGCCAAGACGACCGACGAGCCACTGCACACGGTAGCGACTCGAGATTCGGCGGCCCTGGTGGCGGCCTCCGCGATCGACATCGACGATTGCCGCTTCAGGATGCTCAGCCCCCGTGAACATGCTCGGGCACAACGTTTCCCTGACGACTATCGGGTCACCGGCAATCGTTCCGAGCAGACCATGGGGTTTGGGAATGCGGTGTCCAGCAACGTCGCTCAATGGCTCGGCGGCTTCGTTGTCCGCCTTCTTGCAAGCGGCCAATAATTGCGGATCCACGAGCTTGGTATCGGTCACGAATAAGCGATTGATACCAAGCTCGTGGCGAAACTAGCGCCACGATTCGCAGGCACGCTATACGCATACAAGGGCCTATAAATGACAATTTAGATGCACTCATTCAGCCATTCAAAGACAACGAGCACAATTCGTAGAAATAACGCTAGAATGGTTGTACCACAACATCTTAACGGTTAGAATAGAGAATATCAAATAGCCATTCTGCCGACATTAGGAGAGGTTCAAATGGATATCACGGTCTACACCAAACCGGCCTGCGTTCAATGCACAGCCACGCGTAAAGCATTGGACAAAAATAACGTCAAATACAGTCTCGTCGACATCACCGACGACCACGGGGCCCGCGACTACGTGATGAGTCTTGGATACCTGCAGGCACCAGTTGTCGTCGCCGGGTCCGAACACTGGAGCGGTTTCCGGCCCGGCAGGATTCGCGAACTAGCGTGCCTGGCTGCCGCCGTCTGAAACCCAAGGAGCACAACGATGTACGACCTCGTAATCGAGCACCACAGCCAAGGGTTGTCTCTCAGCGTCCACCCCGACCGGCGCGACGCCGGCGCAGCGCTGGACTCCTACCACCGCCACGTCGACTGCACGCGCCGCCCGATCCAACTCACCGAACCCTTTACCAGCTACGAACTCGTTGACCTATGCGACGGCCAGACGATCGCGATCGCCACCATCGAGCGTCGTCGCACAGACCCGATCACCGACCAACAATTCACGGCCGCAAAGGCCGCAGTCGATGAGTCCCTAGCCCTAGCGAGCGCCGCCGAACGCCACGATATCCAAATCGCCTGGGATCAGATCACCGGCGCCATCAACCACACCACGCACCACTCGCCCCCAGACCATCAGAGACGACAACCATGAACACCAACGACTTTCACATCGGCCAGCTCGTCGACGCCGCCAACACCGCAGCGGTGAGCCGCGCGTGCGCCACCTGCACCTGCAAGACCACCCACGGTTTAATCGTTGCGATCGATGGCCGGCAAGTCACCGTCGAATGGATCGACTCCTGGGGGCCTCAGCACGAAACCTATCCGCTCGACCCCGAGCTCCTGCGCGCCGCGACACTCGCCGCTGCTGCCCGATCGCACGCGTCGCGACAACCTGACGTTGGCGACTAAGCCAACTCCCCACTCACAGACCCGGCGTCCACCGAGCCCTCTATTGAGATCCGAGAACTCAAGATCTGGGCGACCGGAATACGCGAGGGGCCAACAGGCCTGCGATTCCACACCGTCGCCGCCGCCGCACAAGCAATCCCGCCGACATCTGGGCCCGACCAGCCAGCGTGATACCCGGGGCCCACATCGTTGCCGTCTACTGGGCGATGCACACCGTTGTCTACCGTCTCGACCACATCCACGCTGATTCCCGACGTCGTGCAACACGATCGGCCGTCCTGGCCGGCTAATCACCGACCGTGCTCAAGCTCCTCACCATAACGTCGGCATATCGCCGAGTCGCGCAGACTCTACTGCGGCCCGATCCCAGCCCCGTTCCCGCAACACCGTGCGCAACGCCACCGAGCGTTCCCGGCGAGCCCATAACCCATCACTGGGAACCGGCCTACGGCCTCCTCCACGCCGCATCCGAGCCATCCGCCGCATATTTTCACTCTGTGTCCCGACCACCACATGCTGGCGGGGCGCCTCAGCTGCACAGACTTTCACGCACAGCGGGCTATCACACTCATGCAAACCCAGCTCGTCTGGCTGAAGGAGCACACCGAGCCGACGCGCCAACGCGTACCGATGCGGCCGCACGCAAATCCCTTTACCCCTACGGTAAATGAAGAACCGACCATATCCGTCTTTACCGATCGCGCCCGTGAAAAAATCACAGTCGTCAGCGTCAGGTCCCTGGACTATGTAGGAGTCGAAGCGCCGACACTCGTCGGCATGCACAACAGGATCGACCCACAGCGGAATCCCCGGATCTATACGCACGCACCCACGCTAAGCCCGGCCACCGACATCTTCGGCATGCAGCGCAGCGCCGTCCGTATCTCGTGCTTCCACCGCCTCGCCATCGGCTTGCGCCGCAACGTCGTTCGAACCTAGTGCTTGCGCCGTCGCGCCAGGATCTTCGCCTGGTGCACCCGCCGCCGCGTCATCGGTTTGCGCCGTAACGCCATTCGAACCTAGTGCTCGCGCTACCGGCGCGCCGTTGGCCGCACCTAGTGCATCCCGCGCCGCCACGGTAGGTGCGCTCGTCGCCTTCACGACCGCGCGAACGTCACCGACTTTGACCCCAGCCAATTCCGCTATCGCCGAGAGTGTCTCACCACGACCCTGCATTCGAGCCACCGCCGCGGCACCAGCCTGGCGGTGCTCATGGCGCCGCCGCTCCGCCTCCGCCCCAATCTCAAGGATGCGGGTCTCCTCCCACTCATCCACGGCCGCCAGACGACCCAGCTCGACGAGAAACGACGCCGCGTCATCAACGTTTTGACGCTCGCGCTCCACGCGGGCCTCGTTCGCCCTCAGCTGCGCCTCGCGAACCCGTTTACGCGCCGCCGATTTCGAGTTGATATTCACCATTGCCGCACCCTACGACGAAGCCGTCGACCCGCTCTACCACACCGACCAACATCAGTATGTCCACATTTGTCCCCCACCCATGTCTCCTAAACCCACTGTCCCGCAACCTAAGCCGATCACACCCCAAACCACCACACACCAATGCCCACCAGCACCAACCCTTCTCAACCACCCCATACACCACACACCTCTTGCATTAAGGGGTAAGGGTTTCTTAAGAACTGCCCTAACTGTGTAGGACAGATCGTCGCTCGGGTCTCTAACGTGCGCCTCGAAGGGGACAACTGCGGTGACGATGACGATGCACAAGCTCACTGCCGGCGACGGGTATCAGTACCTCATCCGGCAAGTGGCTGCTGTGGACTCCACTGCCCGTGGACGGGCACCGCTGATCGATTACTACTCGTCGAAAGGTGAATGCCCGGGCCGTTGGGTGGGATCAGGGCTGGCGTCATTGCGATCAGCCCTACCCCGCGGAATACCGGCCAGCGATGTATCCGAAATATGGGCGGTCCCAGAGGGTTCCGAGGTCACTGAAGCCCAAATGAAAGCGTTGTTCGGCGAAGGTTTACACCCCAACGCCGATGCGATCACAGCCTATGCGACCGCACGTGGAGTGCGCGGTGCCGCGGCGATCGACGCCGCCAAACTGGGCCGTAAGTTCTATATCCGCGACGGCGAAACCACCTTTGCTCGCGCCCTGGCAGTCGCCTATCGCGACCACAACGAAGAAGCCGGACTGCACTGGAACGCGCCGATCGACGCGCCCACACGCGCCGCGATCCGCACCGTTGTCGCGCACAGAAGGTTCGCCGAGCAGTACGGCCGCGCGCCCGCCGACGATCGTGAACTCAGTGGGTTTATCGCGCGGGAAACCCGCGCGGCCACCACCGCGGTCGCCGGCTACGACTTGACGTTTTCGCCTGTGAAGTCAGTGTCTACGCTGTGGGCGATCGCGCCCCTCGACGTCGCAAAAGTAGTGGAGGAATGTCACGACGCGGCGGTGGCAGATGCGCTGGCGTGGTTAGAAACTCACGCCGCGTTCACCCGTTCAGGTAAGGACGGTGTCGCCCAGGTCGACACCACCGGATTGCTCGCGGCGGCGTTCACCCACCGCGATTCACGTGCCGGCGACCCTGATCTGCACACCCATGTCGCGATCTCCAACAAGGTCGCCACCGTGGGCGCCGACGGTGTGCTGCGCTGGCTGGCGCTGGACGGGCAACCTGTGCACCAGTTCACCGTGGCCGCCTCCGAGCTGTACAACACGCGCCTGGAAGCCCACCTTGGGCAGCGACTGGCGCTGCGGTTCGCCGACGTTGTTGGCGAGGGCCGCGGCAAGAGGCCAGTGCGTGAAATCGTGGGAATGTCAGTCGAGCTGATGGCCGCGTGGTCGTCGCGGCGGCTGGCGATCGAAGCGCGCACCGCCGATCTGGCCAAACAGTTTCAAGCCACCCACGGCCGCGAGCCCACCCACGTGGAAACCATCGCGTTGGCTCAACAAGCGACCCTGGAGACCCGCGAAGCCAAACACGAATCCCGCTCATTAGCCGAGCAGCGCCAGACGTGGCGCGGCCAAGCGATCGAGGTGCTCGGCGATGTGCGGGAGCTGACCGCGATGTTGGGCACGGTGTTGGCGGTGCCGGCACCCCAGATCGAGGCCGTCGATGACGAGTGGATCGCCTCGCACGCTGCCCAAGTCATCGCCACGGTGGCCCAATCGCGGGCAACCTGGCAACGACACCACGTGTTCGCCGAAGCGCAGCGCCGCGTTCGCGGCAGCGGGCATGCCGCCGACCAGACGCTGGCCGACAAGATCACCGAGACTGCCTTAGCCGAGCCGCTGTCGATGGCCCATATCGACATCGACGACGGAGAAATGGGAGAACCTGCGCAGCTGCGCCGCCGCGATGGAACCAGCGTGCATAGCCGCCACGGCAGCGCTACCTACACCTCGCACGAGCTGCTGGCCGCGGAGCGACGCATCGTTGCGGCCGCCCTGCAACGCGACGGGCGCACGGTCGAGGACATCGATATCGAGCTGGCGCTGACCGACTCGGCCGCACGCGGCAAACAACTCAACGAGGGACAGGTCGCCCTGGTCCGCGAAATGGCAAGCAGTGGGCGACGAGTGGCGTTAGCGCTAGCACCTGCCGGCACCGGTAAGACCACAGCGATGGCCGCCCTGTCGCATGCATGGCGGTCCTCGGGTGGCACCATCATCGGCTTAGCCCCCACCGCGGCGGCAGCCATCGAACTCGGCGAGGATCTATCGGCCCCGACCGACACCATCGCCAAATACGTGTGGTCGGCCGACCCGGCCAACGCATCGAGTCGTTCGGCCCCACCACCATGGTTCACCACGGTCGGACCCGACACCCTGATCATCATCGACGAGGCCGGCAAAGCCGGAACGCTCGAACTTGATGCGGTGATCACCCACGCCTTAGCCCGCGGCGCCAACATCCGCCTCGTGGGCGATGACCGCCAACTCGCATCAATCTCAGCCGGCGGCGTCCTGCGCGACATCGCCCACGAGACCGGCGCCCTGACGCTTTCTCAACTGGTGCGCTTTGCCTCCACCGCCGAAAGCGCAGCCACCCTGGCAATCCGCGAAGGCGACCCCGCCGGGCTCGGGTTTTACATCGACCAACAGCGTGTGCACGTCGGCGCCGATGCGACCGCAGCCGACATGGCCTACACCGCGTGGGCCGCCGACCTCGACGCCGGCCGCGACGGGATCCTGTTGGCCCCCACCAACGAAATCGTCGATAGACTCAACGCCCGAGCCCGTCTTGATCGCCTCGCCGCCGCCGATCCGGCCACCCTGCACGGCCACGAAATCACCCTTTCTGATCGGCTTGCCGCCTCCCCCGGCGACCTTATCCGCACCCGCCGCAACGCCCGTTGGCTGCGCCTAAGCCCCACCGATTACGTGCGCAACGGCTACCGCTTCCAAATCCTGGAAACCCACAAAAACGGCAGCATCAAAGCCCGCCACCTCGGCAGCGGCAAAACAGTGCACCTGCCCGCCCGCTACGTCAAAAAGCACGTCACCCTCGGCTACGCGGCCACCATCGACTCCGCACAAGGACTCACCGCCGGACACGCCTGCCACATCGTCGGCGCCGGCCATCTCACCCGCCAACTCCTCTACGTGGCATTAACTCGCGGCCGCATCGAAAACCACATCTACCTATCAACAGCGGAATCCGACCCGCACCGAGTGCTGTCCCCCAAAGCAACACACCCCGAAACAGCCGTCGATGTCTTGACCAAAACACTGGCCCGCGACGGCGCACAAGTCTCGGCCACCAGCGCCGCACGCCAAGCCCGCGACGCCTTCGTGCGGCTCGGCCCGGCCGCGGCGATGTACTACAACGCCTTGGGCGAGGCAGCCCAAGCCCTGGCTTCCCCGGCTCTGCTGGCCCAACTGCACGTCACCGCCGATCAGCTCTATCCAGGTTTGACCCGCGCCGAAGCATGGCCAGTGCTCTGCAAACACTTGGCTCTCGTCGCCGCCGATGGGCGCGACCCGTTCGCCACCTTGACCGAGGCCGCCGGCGTTGGCGAGCTGTTCAGCGCCCACGATCCCGCCGCAGTGATCGACTGGCGCATCGACCCCACCGGCGGACACTCCGCCGGTATCGGGGCGCTGCGCTGGCTGCCCGCCACCCCCGCGCTGCTGGCCAACGATCGCGTATGGCAGAACTGCCTGGACGGGCGCGCCACGCTGGTTACCGAGCTGGCAGACCAGATCCGCGAAACCGTCACCCGCCAATGGACACCGGCGACCGCACCGGCATGGGCCAAACCCGTTCTCGCCGCCAACCCCCAACTCGCAGCCGAGATCGCCGTCTTCCGCGCCGCCCACAACGTGGTTCCCGAAGACACCCGACTGCTCGGCCCACCCCAATACGCCGTGCGCGCCCGCACCGTCCAAAACTTGCTCGAAAACCGCGCCCAAGCGGTGGTACGCACCCAGAGCCCACACGCGCGCCGCTTTGAGCAGCTGATCGACTCCATCGATCCCCGCATCCGCGCCGACGGGTACTGGCCCCAACTGGCCGCCCACCTCGCTCAAGCCGCCACCAGCCGACCCGACCTGCCTGCCCTCGTCCGCGCGGCAGCCACCCAACGACCGCTACCCGACGAGCTGCCCGCCGCCGCGCTGTGGTGGCGTCTTGCCGCCGAACTGACCTCCACGGCCACCCTCGACACCCCCCATACCGGCCTGTGCCCGGCCTGGATCACCGACTTGCACAACGTCTTTGGGTCAGCAGCTGCTGAATCCATCATCGCCGATCCGGCCTGGCCCGGCCTCGTTTCGGTTATCAACGCCGCCGACCCCACCCGCTGGACCCCCGCCGACCTGCTCCACGTCGCCGCCGAACACCTCGCCGACGTCGACCCCGACCACACCATCCCCGCCTACCACTACGCCCGCGCCGTCACCTACACCGTTGACCTGATCGGCGGCCACCACGACCACACCGACCACCCGCCACCCGAACAACCCCCACTGCACCCCGACGAAGAAGAACAACTTCCCCCCGACCCCCACACCCCCAGGATCGACATGCCCGCAATCGACGCTTCCGAGCAACCGTGGCACCTCGAACTCGTTGAGCCCGACCCGATCAACACCCCGCTCGAGACTGCCGACGAACTCGCCGGCCTGGACTTCGACGACCTCCCTCGCCACCGCGTGGCACCCCCGCCACTGCCGGCCGCTCTCCTCGACCTCACCACCTTGCGCACCCAGTACCAGCAGGCGCTAGCCGACCATCAGGCCCTGCATGCCCGCGCCGCAATCGGTGACGGACTCGTAATGCGCCAAGCCGCCCCGCACATCCGCGACCTGCGCCAGCGCGCCGATGCCGACCGCCCCTACTTGATCGCCGTCCACGACGTCACTGCCGAATGGGCCGACGCCGAAACCGAATACGAGGCAGCGCTACGCGATGTCGACTGGGCACGCGACCAGCTCAACGAGCTGCAGTCGCAAACCGACGTCGACCCACTCGACCTCGCCTCAGCCAAACTCGATATCCAACTGCGCCTCATGGCACTCCCCGACACCACGCCCGCCGAGCGCTATCAGACTGCGCTTCACGAAGCACTCGCGGCGCGCGCGCAAGCCGCCGGCGGCGTGGACCGCATCATCAGCGGTGACGACGTCGACAAGATCATCGCCGAAGCACGATCCCAAGATGATCGCGCCGTGCTCGCCGCCCGCCGCTACTGCACCCAGCTGCGCGGAGACCTCGACCGCGCAGAACTAGCCGCCGCCGCCGCATTCGCAGCCGCCGAAACCCGCTCAGCCGACCACATCACCGCCCAACTCGACCAACTGGCCACCGAGCTCCGCGTGCTCGACGCCGCCAGCCGCTTCCAACCGCACCGACCCCTCAGCCTCACCATCAGCGCCACCGCCGACCTCTCCCCCGCCACAGCCGCAGCCATCACCAGCACCGCAAGGCTGCCCTTCGCCGTCACGGTCGTGCACGCCCAACCCTCGCCCGAACGCCGAACCGCCCTACACACCCTGCACAGCGCGGCCGCAGCCTCCGAACGAAAGATCCTGTGGTGCAGCCCCACCCGCGAACAAGCCGAGCACGCCATCACCGACGAGCTCGCCGACACCGCCGCCACCATCACCGAAACCCACGCCACCATCACCAGCAACCAGTCGCAATCGCCGTTACCCCCCGGCAGTCTCATCATCATCGACGACGCCGCCACCGCAGACCCCGCAGTGATCGCCGACCTCGCCGAGCACGCCGCAGCCAATCAGTCCGGACTCATCCTGCTCGACACCACCGGCCAAACGTGGCCACCCAAACCTGCCCAGCGGCTCCTGCGGCTCCTCGACACCGAATTGCCTTGGACCACAACCATCGGCGCACCCCCAACACCGACTGTCATCAACCGCGTCACCCAGCCCGACCTCGACCCCGCACTCACCCAAACGCGGCGCCTGCACCCAGCCATCCTCAATGAACAGCTGCGCGACAGCCTGAAACGCGCAGACCAGCTACACACCACCATCCACGCCGCCTACCAACGCCACATCGAGGCCACCTGGCTCCGCGAACGCAGCCGCCACGCCAAGCACCAAACCCCAGAACTCGGCATCACCGACGACTAAGCGATTTGCCTCGCTCGATGGCGCAGGCGTACTGACAAGCAGGTGACGCACCCTTCCAGCTTCTCGAATTCACTGATGTCGACGATTTAGGGATCAAAGCGAGACCGACGTCAACATTCGCGAACAAACGGCGCCAAGATCTGCTTTCAAAACCAATTGGGTCAGGATCAACGGTCGCCCGTCGTGCTTTTGAAGCGCAGCACATAAAGCGGCATGCGCCAGCGGGCAGGAATCAGCCGCCCTTGGTAAATTGCGCGCAGCAGCCAACCCTGAAGGCCCCGGCCCGGCGGCATCCGCACGGCCTGAGACGAGGCGACACCATCGATGTGGGTGGCGAGGGCTGCGGCGTCTTTAGCGGATATGCCAGACTGTATGGGCGGAGCTATGTATCGCTCTTTGGTCAACACGTCTCGCCTGGCGCCGACGGTCTTGACCTTCATACGCGCAAACCAGTCCGGTGCGGCATCGAAAACTAAGGTGCCGCCGGGGAATTGACGGGCGCAGTCGCTGATGAGCTTATAGACGGTGGTCTCGTCGAAATACATGAACAGTCCTTCGGCCACGATGATGGGGCTCGACTCGGAAGGCACCAAGTTCATCCAGCTTCGGTCGAACGCCGATCCCGCGAACTTGATGATGTGCTGCTCGCCTGGGAGCAGCTGCTCTCGCAACGCAACAATCGGCGCCAGGTCCACCGTGATCCACGTTGCCGCCGGCCTCCCCAACCGCCAGTAGCTGGTTTGCAGGCCCTCGCCGAGAGCGACCACGGTGGCCTTCGGGTGCGATTCGAGGAAGGTGCGTACGACGCTGTCAAACGCGTGAGCGCGCATCGAAACGACCTGTGATGCAACACCGAAACGTTGCCGGTAGGGATAGTCGATGTGCTCGATCAGCTCTACTGCGAGAGGATCGTCGACTGTCCTATCGGGACGCAGTGCCTCACTACCTCGGTTCCACAGTGTCCACAAGGCGGTTTCACTGATACCGGTGAGGTGTTTCGGTTCGATCTTGTCCATCAGTGCGCCCCGAGGGGACTGGCGGCTTTAGCCGTCGGGGTCACCGGCTGGTGGCTGCTGGTGCTAGGCGATCCAGCTGGTGGCTGGTGTCGGTCGACTGCATCTCGAGTATCAATGTGGCCCACGACGATCCGCATTTCAGTAGCCACGGTGTTGGCTCACGGCGTGACAAGCTCAAGGGCCGCCAGGACGTCAGTGAGGGCAGCGTCCATGTCTGGCAGCGTAATCGTGCTAATGCTGCTCAGATCGGCGGTGAGCAAGTCCACCGTCGGATCGGCTGCGATGCGGGCCTTGGCTTTGCGCAATGCTTGTTCGATGACGGTCCGCGCGAACCGGCCGTTGGCGGCGACATCGATGAGCATGTGCGGATCACCGGGACGTGTACTTGGCGTGTTGCATAGCCATTCAGCGGTGCTGCTGAACCGCGAAAGAGCAGTAGATTCGACGGCCACATGGAACCGTGCTGCGAACAGCTCAGCGATGCGTACCAGGTCGTCGGTGTCGCAGGAGGTGAATTCGAGCTGGAACGGAAATCGTGACCGCAGACCGGGGTTGGCGCTCAAAAGCCGGTTCATTGGGCTGGCATAGCCGGCCATGGCGATCATGGTGTCGTGGCGATGGTCCTCGGCGAATTTCATGATGACGTCAACGGCGATGTGGCCGAAATCGCGCTCGTTATCCGGTTTGTAGAGCTCGGGTGCCTCGTCGATGAACAGTGCACAGCCCCTGGCAGCTTCCAGGATCGCCGATGTCCTCTTCTCAGTGCCACCGATGTGCTCGTCGACAAGATCCTTGCGTGAGACTTCGATGAATTCTGGCGATTCCAGGATGCCCAGGCCGAAATACATCTCGCAAATAAGCCGTGCTATAGACGTTTTCGCGGTTCCCGGCGGGCCGACCAAAGTCATGTGCAAGGTGTCGCGCTCCCCGATCTGGACACCACGCTCGATCATCTTCTGGTCATACACCTTGACGAATTTGAGTTCCTTGACATGCTCTTTGACGCGGCGGAGCCCGATGAATTCGTCGAGTTCACGTTCGGCGCGCTGCAGCACACGTACGGCTTCTTTGCGTTGCTCGGCTCTGCGCAGGTCGGCCACGCTGGGTCCGGAGTCGGGGTCCCACCGATTGGACCGGGCTGCAATCACGTCTGGGGTCGTGACGGTGACGCCGTAGCCGGTGTCATCGAGCGCGGCGGCGGCGTCTGGGCGCAGTTGACCGTCTACGCTGGCTGCGCTGAATTCTTTGCGGGCGGCGGCCTCGTCCCCCAACGCGCGGTGGCACAAGCCGCGGTATAGGGCCGCCTCGGCCAGCAGGTGCGAGGTATCGATCCCGCTCTGGTCGAGTTTGGACCGTTCGGCTTGGGTCACGACGGACGCCAGCGTGGCCAGCGCCGCCTCGAACTGTCCCAGCCCGGTTTGGGCGATGCCTTTGAGCAGTCGTGTGGCGGCCTCCACGATCCCACCGCTGCCCGACGATGGCTGCGAGGTCCACGTCAACAAGTCGGGCCAGCGGCGCGTCAGGAAAAACATTGCGGCCCCGACGAATCGGTGTATCTGCGCCTGACTGGGCTCGACGGTGAGGTCGACCTCGTCGAGAATTTTCTCCGCCCGGTCGTAGTCGCCTTGGCTAACTAGTGTCGCCGCGTAGGCCAGGGTGATCCCGGTCGGGGTGTGTGGGTAAAGATCAATGAGGAAGGGCGTAGACACTGTTGGCGCCAATGCCGAATCTGTGAGGCCAATCCGACGCGTTTCGCGGTGCAGAGTCGAGAGTGCATCATAGGCGCCGCGCAGGGTGTTAAGGCTGACGTCACCCGCGACAGCCAGCCCCATCCATGCGTCGCACATGCCGGGATCCATGTCGGTGGCCTGCGTGAAGGCTTCTCGCGCTCCCGCGTGATCGGTCCCGGCCCCACCGAGGCCCAGGCGGCTAATTCCCATGTCGAAATAGTCACGGGCACTCACTGATGATCATCCCTTGCTCGTGGTCGAGGCGGTGACGGAAATTCTACGGCCGACTCAGACCTCTCGATCGGTTGCTGCTGCTCAGATGATGTATCCAGTGGAAGGTCAGGATCCTCATCAGGGGTTGCGGGCTGGGGCGCCTGATGGCGCCCCACACCCAGGGCGGGTCGGCGCTGATGGCTCGGCAGCGCTGGCAGCCCATCTGAAGCTGCCATCGGCGGCTCGTCACCTTGGTCAGGTCTGAATGGCTGGCCGTCGCTGTTCGCGTCGCCTTGTTGAGCGCCGGTGTCTGAGCCGTCGCGGTGGTGATGTCGGCGGATGTGCTGGACGGTCTTTTCGGTGACGACGGCGGGAATCACGATCTCTGGCGCGGCGGCCGCGGCGGCGCCTTCTGCTGCTGTCGCGCCGGCGCCTTCTGCTGCTGCCGCCGCGGCATGTTCACCGGCGCTCGCCGCCGCCTCGCTTGCCCCTGCCTTTTCTGCTGCCATCCGGCTGGTGGTGGCCCGCGTGCGGGTCGCCATGGTCTCCTCCTCGTCGCGCACCCGGCTGGGCCGAGGCTTGATCGCATCAAAACCCGGCGCCGTGGTGTCGGCATCTGCCTCGGAACTATCGTCGTCGCCGGCGCTGTCGCTATCGCCGCGGCGCGCAACCCCGCGAAACAGCCCGCGCGCTTTGCGTCCCGCCTCAGCGTAGTCGTTGTATTCGTCGCGCACAGCACCGCTTGTGGAGTGCCACGCCCCACTGATGTGGTGGGCGATCGTGCCCAAACTGTCTGTGTAGAAATGCTTGTCGATGTAGTGGAACAAAAAGATGCCCACGACCGAACCCAGGCTCACCAATAACAGTCGCGGCACCACCGTGGCGCCGCCATGCCCGAGTTGCGGGGTGGTCAGCGCCCAGCCCATCCCGACTGCACTCAACGCCAAAAAGACGGTGAAGATCATCATCTCGACGCCATGCAAGAGCACCTGCGACACGCAGCGCATCGCGAATTTTTTGCCGCGGTGCCAACCGCTCATGCCGACCATCGCCGCGGGCACCACAACGATGCAGTAATAGGTGGCTTTGGCACCGACCAGCAACGTGCTCACGCCGACATACCAGATGAAAAGGCCGATCCAAAACGCGGCGAACAGGAACACCAGTCCCAGCACGAAGTCGTTGGCGCCCAATTGTTGGGCGTGGGCCAACGCTTGGGGTGCACCACATCCGGCCATCGCGTGCGCAGGTCCAGGTCCTTGGCTGTGCGCGGCCAAGATGGCCTGCGTCCAGGCCTGGCGACAGGTGCCCACATCGTCGACGACCATGCCGAAGTTTTGTAGCTGGAGAGCGGGGCGCGCCGTCGATGACACCAGCTGCGCCAGCAGGGCATCGAGCTGGGTATCCAGTGACTGGCCCGGAGCATACGAGCTCTGGCGGGCGTCCTGGGCGATCTGAAAGCCTGTGGCTCGCCCCATCCCCAAAAGGCCGTGATCGCTGACTAGATCGTCGATGGGGTCACGAAAGACCGTCCACACCAGTGCGGATAGCACTGCGGCGGTGCCCAGCAGGTTGCGCGCCTGGGCCGGCTGGCCGCGCTGGTGGTGATACCCCGCCAACACCACACAAACCGCGACTGCCAACGGCCCCAGCCACATCTGATTGACGAGCGTGTTCACCGTGGCGAAAACGGGCCGCCCGATTTGGACAAGAGCGACTAGCCACGAGCTCGACATTGCAAATCGCAACAGCCACAACGCGATCCCGATCGAGAACACCACAAGGGCAGCTTCATTGGTCAACCACCACGCCGCGGTGCTATGTGAGATCGCGGTTTGGGTGGCTGTGACGATCCAGGATCCCCACGATTCGGGATCGAACGCGCTGACGTGTTGGCCGTTGTTGAATGTGGCTTCGGTGGTGTCGACCATCGAGAGGAAGTAGTCAGCGATCGGCACGTTATCCAAGTCATGCAGCCCCGTCCACCCCAGCGCAGCGGCACCCACTGCTGCCGAGGCTTTGGGTGCGGCCACCACGGCCCACAGACACAGGACGTAGACACCGGTCATCGCGCCGATTACCCGGCGCAACCGCGGATGCTCCAGCAGCCAGACTGCCAGGGAATCGCTGGCGTTCATGCCATCACTGCCGCGGTGCTGTCGAATGCGCGTGCCTGCTCTTCGGTTGGCGCGCCGAAGAATTGAACGCGTGCTGGACGTCCGAGCTCGTCGACCAAGAATCCTTCCCCGAGTCGGGCACGATCGACCGCCCCGGCTTCGGTGACATAGCCGCCCCACTCCCCGCGATCAGAGAACATGTCTTCATCCGCGGTGGAGCCAGGACTGGTGTCCTCGCTTAGTGCGCTGACAAACTCGGGATACATGTCTGGGTCGATGCGCGCCCACTTCAGTGTTGCGTAGGCCAGTTGGGGGTCTTGCACGCGAAAGATCCATTTTTGCGTGACAAACTCATCCCCCATGCGGGCAAGGTCTCTGAAATCTTGTGTGATAAACCAGATTCCGCTTGCGTGCTTGCGGCCCCGGCGAGTGAACTTGTGCGCAATGCGTGCCGTGGTGGGAAACGCAAGCAGTTCGGCGCACTCCTCGAAGATCATGACGTCGAATACGTCGAGACGATCGAACATGTATCGCTGCTCTAGTTCAATGAGCAGGCCATAGATTGCCATGCCGGCGCGCTGGGTCCCCGAGAGTTTCGCGTAAAGATCGGCATTGGTGAGATCCTCGGTACTAGGCAGGCCCAGGTTGCCGGTCAGGTAGACCGTCGCCGGGGAGTCTTCCGGGCGGTAAGGCGGCAAGTGGTCGTCGAAAAGCCCGGGAAAATCCTCCTGAGCTGTCTCCAAGCGCAACAGCAGCTCGTCGTTGTCGGCGTCAGGCTGCGAGCGCAGATAGTCCAGCAGCGCGCGGTGGCTCGAAATCCCGTTACTGGCACGGTTTTCCGGCCGCACCAATCGTCGGTACCGCTTGGCGAGCAGGCTGTCGTACGAGAGCCCAATCCAGGGCAAAATATGGGCGGCCGCGATGCGCCCGGCGAGGTGAGCGGGGAAGATCACCAGCGGGTCATACAGGTACTGCGGCGTGGTCGGGTCGATGAAGCGCACACCCTCGATCGGTGTGAGGGCCCGCTTCCATTCGGCGATCGTGTCAGGCTCGAACACCACAACACGCCCGCCACGCAGGATCAGTTCATGCGCCGACAGTTTGGTGCGGTTAGATTTCCCGCCGCCGGGATCCCCGACGACGGCCAGCCCGGTGTTCTTGTTTCGACGCGCAGTTCCCTCGGGATCGTGCAGGATGATCGCCGGCCGCATCGAAGTTTGGTCGATGGCCAGCGCACTGCCTTTAACGTTGCCCACCCGCCCTGAAATCAGTGGCAAAAACAGCGACCACTTGTGTGCGCTGGTGGGATTGCGAAATTCGTCGAGCGGGCAGGTGTTTTCACTTCCGGTGTTGAATGCCTTCCACAGCAACGCCTGAGCGCCGCGATGGCGTTTGACAGCGATACCGACTGTGTCGAGCTCTTGGCGGACCTGCTTGACCGCATCCTCGAGGATCTGTGGTGAGTCGGCCCCGACCGCGATCACCACCGTATGGTCGAGCTCGCGTTCGGCGGGATTACCGTTGAGATGCGATGTGTAGGCCCGCGTGCGCGCCAGTTTCCGTGGCAATTCGTCATTTTCAGCGCCGCGATGACCTCGCTGACGCATCTGGTCTTTGATGTTTTTGGTGTGGCGGAAATTTCGGGCTTGCGCATCTTGAGGTGTGCGGATGTAAATATGCTGGGTCCACTCGATACTGGCCTGAGTGTTCACATTGAGCAGTGCATTCAGATACGACGCGCGCGGAAACGCCAGCCCCGTCTCGGGGAAGTGCTCGACGGTCAAAAACGACTGGTAGCTCGATCCGCGGCCGGGGTCGTGGGGATCGTAGACGCGAACCAAGGCTTTGAAACTGGGTCGCCACCATGGCCGCTCGGCGTTGTCGCCCTCGTCGAACGCGATGCGCGGAAAATCACGAGCATCCAGTGAGGACGGTCCAGTATTGGTCGGCGGCATCGGCTCATGGATGACGCCGAGCATGGCGCGATGCCGCCGATACCAAAGGATTTGCGCGGGGCTAGCCGCGCGAATGTGGAACTCATCAGGTAAGGAGCCACAGATCTGGCGGGCAACGCTGGCGTAGTGGTGAATCGATGTGCTCGAGTCTTTGTCACGCCCGCTGACCCAATCCCAGGCCCGCTTGCCCTGTCCGAGCGGTGTGCGTCCCGCAGTGCCCGCGTCGACAGGCACCGTTAGCCAAAACCGTGGGCGCACGGGCCCGCGGTATCCCTTGGTGATCCACTTGTTCGCTTTGGCGATGATTGGCACCCAATGCTTGCACTGGCCAATCCATGTCGACTTGTTGGTGTGCGCACCTACCATGGCCCGCAAGATGGCGTTTTGGTCCTCGGCAACCAGTAGTCCACGTACGTGCGATCCCGAGGGCAGGTAGCGCCCCAAGTTGCGGGTCAGTCTGGCGGCTCGCCGGTGGACGTCAAGTGAGCGCATATTGACCGACAAGCCATCGATCAAGAACTCGGCGTAAACACCCCCGGAAGTGAAGACCAGATTTCCCTCGACACGTTCGGGAGGGTCAAAACTGGAGTCGACACGCAACTGCCTCTCCGAACCACGAGCCTGCGAGGTGCAAAGATGTGGTGGACGAATACTGTTGCGGGCAAACACCAGACGCGCCGAAAGAGAAGGACGGCCTTTGGGCAACAGCAACCGCATCAACCCAACGGTCACCACACAAAGCACCACCCCGACGGCGAGGACCGGAAGGGTGGTTCCGGCGGGCTGGCTGTCAACCCACAGCAGCGTGGGTCCCCCGATCGCGGCAATGGCCACCCATTCCACCCCGCGGTAGGGGCCGCCGGGCCATTCTTGGCCGGGAGCAGCTTCCCCGATCTGGATGTCGATGTCACGGATGCCCGACCACGCTTCGGCCTTTTCGACCGGCCGTGGTGGGGCGACCGGGGCTGTGGTCACCATCCGCGGGTATTGGAGTGGCCAACGCTGCCGGGCAGGTGCTCAAATTCTTGATTACCGCGCTGATAGAGCCCCACGATGTGGACCACGACGACCGCAAGAGCCACGCCGCCGGCGATCGCCGACATCGCGGCGCCCGTGCCGCGCTTGTGATGGTCTCTCATACCGCGCACAATGCCGCTGCCCAGAAAGTATGTGCCGCCGACTGCGATGATGATGTAGAGCACTTCGTGACTCATGTTGATCACGCCGGCCCCGGCAGCCACGTTCGTGGTGTGGGTAGCCAATGCCTGCGACGATAACTGGCCAATCATGATGAATCCCTCTTTCTCCCAATGTGATCGATGAGTTAGTGCGGTCCGACCGCCGTCGTGGGGACCGGTGTGGGCGTCGCGCCGCCCAATACAGGAAGTGCGTCGATCTGGGCGACAAACCAGGTTCCGCCCACCGACCGCAACGTCAACGAGTACGACAGCGATACGAGGGTGTAATCGGATCTGCGCGCCGAAACATCGATGTGCGTGGCTAATTCGTTGTTATCGGAGGGGGCATCGGGTGGAAGGTTGTCGGCCTCAGCGGCAGTCACCGTGGCCGAGGAGTAGGACCCTACGGCCGTGATGCCCGAGTCGGTGGTGATAAACCGTTCCAGTCCACCCGAGGTGGTCAAAAACGACGTCGCAAACCCAGACAGCATCGTGAAAAGCGGGCTGTTGGCAGCGATAGGTGCTGAATATCCCAGCGGCACATAGGCTCCCGGAGGGGGCATATCGACTCTGCTGATCCGATCGAGTGCCTGTATACCCTTATCTCGGTATACCGCCACCGGCAGCTGGTAGAACGCCGTCGTCGGCGGCGCCGACGGGTAGGGCTGCTCGTCGATTTGAACCTTCACGCTGTAGAGCACGATGTCATTAGAGGAGGTCTTGCGCTTAGATGCCCACGCCGCTGGGTTCGACACTGTCATCGACGATGTTTTCGGCAGTTCGTACTTTTGGCCGCCGGGAAAGCAGCGCGTCAAATTCGAAGCGCCCGAGGCGGTTCCGACAAGTAGCCCTTTGACACAGCTCACGGCGAAAGCCTTCACGGGATCGGTCTCGTTGATCACGTCGCGGACCACCGCCGCCACGGGTGGCGGTTCGGGCGGAAAGATAAACCGCCACAGCAAGGCGATACCGTTGATGGACGAACTGGCCACAAGAATCGCAAGAGCGACACGGCCGGCGCTGTGACCCAGCACCGTGAGGCGCTTCTTCCATACGTTGCTGATTCTCACCACATCGTCCTTATGTCGCCTTGTGCCCAATGATTTTGATGCTCGACACCGCGAACGTCCCATCACTGGGATCGGTGTCGTGTCCTGACCCAAAGCCGGTCGGGTCAGGGCCGCTGGTCGGTTGGGGGCCGCCGGTCGTCGGGGCGGGCCCACCCAAGATCCCGCCGAACGGTCCGCCGTCTGGCGCCGACGCGCTGGGCTGAGGAGCCGCGACCGGCCGGCTGGTTTGACGAATAATCACAGTGATTTTCGAGGCGCTCACCCCGGAAATCGGTTTGACCGCTTCACCGTGAACATTTCCTGTGTCCTGGTCGACAACCGTGTGCGCCGTGTCATTGAACTGCCATTGCAGCAACGTGACCACACGATGCTGTAGCCATGGATCACCACCGGACCCTTGGGCCGCGGCCGTATCCCCAGGCACGATGCTGACCGCAGTGATCACATACGCACGCTCGATTCCAGCGGGCCCGAGCGTGATGTAGAGCGGTTGGCCGTCCGTGTGCCGCACGCAAATCCACGGCGATGGCTTGTCGGGATCGGCAATAGATTTCGCCGATGTTGAGGCGCCCGCGGGGCAGTCGGAGGACGCCGTAAATGGCAGTGGGTGATCGCCGCCGTCAGCTGGCGCCGGTGCTGGCGCTATCGCCATAGTTGGTGCGACGCTCGACTTGATGGGATGCTGGCGTGGACTCGGAGAAGCATCATCAGGACCCGACAGTGAGACCCCCAGCGTGGTAATGACCGTCGCCAACATCACCACCGCAGCAAACGCCCCCAGCACCCACGGCGTGTATCTGCGCGTGCGCTGCCCCGTCGCCTCCAAATCGGCATCCACACAGGGGCTTTCGTCATCTGTCGGCTCGACGCTGTCGCCATCATCGTCGAAAGCACCCGCAGGCTCGTCGGCACTGTCGTCCTCGCCGACGGGTGGGGCGCCGTTGTCGCTGCTCGCGCCGTCGTCATCGGAGGTTTCATCGACTGCCTCGTCGACCGAGACGCACTCGTCGTCGTGGTCGTGTGCTGCATCGGCGTCTAGATCCACCCCAATTTGACGCAGCCATTGCTGATCAGAAACCGAGCTCATGGCCGCCGCCGACCCGAACGGTGCCCCGTCGCCCGACGCGGCGTGAATTTGCGCCGGTGATGGTACGCGGCCGGCAACCGCTGCACACGCGGCAATGCCGCCGCCGAAACATGGACATAGCCGTCATCGCGATCAGAAGCCAAGCCGGTGTCCTCACCGCGCACCACATACATCCGTTCGCGATGAGCAATCACCGGCGGCAGCAATGCCGATAGCGCCGCCTGCGGTGAGGCTTGGGGAACGGGCCGGCTCCACGCCTGCATGAGACGCTCATCGTCAGCGGCCTGGCGAGCGCGGTGTGCGCGTATCAACGCGACCGCGCCCCACACGCATCCCGCCACTACCAGCAACGGTATGAGTTTGATCAACAGTTCGACGATCGCCAACATGATCGCGGCGATGACGGTCATCAGCGCTGCGCCCGCCGCCACAAGCCCCTTCATCGCAATGCCCCTTCGTCGTTCTCGGCGCCGCTAGATCGGTGGGCGCCTATGCACGCAACCGTAAGCTGAAATAGGCGAGTCTGTCCACACTGTTAGACGACAATGGTTGCGTTTAGGTAGTTTCGTGGGCGTGAATGCACCTAATGATGGGCCAGCGCGCCTCGACCACTTCGTCGCCGAACGGTTGGCGGTCCTGCACATGTCCCGTGTCGAACTGGCCCGCCGCGGCGGACCCAACCGCTCGACACTGCACAAATCCAGCAACGGCTCACGCACCATGTCGGTAGCCACGCTGGTCCGCCTCGATGAGGCCCTGGGCTGGGCCCACGGGTCCTCAAAGGCGATCCTTGCCGGCGGGGTCCCAGCCACACCGCCACCCCAAGACACCCACGTACGCACCGTCTTGCAGGCCGTCGAAGGCCTCGTCGAGCAATGCCACTCAATCCTGGCCGACGCCCGTCAGTTGCTCAACGAACTCCTAGCAAGCCGGGACCCCGCCGAGCATGCCCGCTGACATCTTCGACGACCAACGCCGAGCCTGGATAGCTGCACACGCCGGGATATTCGTCTTCCAAAAGCGTCGCGCCGAACTACTCGCCAAGAAAATTCGCGCCCGCACACGCAGCGATGTCGGTGCCCGACCCGACCCACACGACGACGTCGTCGCCCTCCCGTTCCCGATGCGCTCCCCCACCTCGGCCAGCGGATCATTCGAAGCCGCACTGGTATTAACCTGTGCGACCATCGCGCCGCTGGGCTGGCTGGCAGGCAAACTCACTTACCTACTAATCGTCACGCTCATCCCCGAGCGGCTGCGCGCTTACCCGATCCCGGCACTACTCTGGGGCGCCGCGCTGGCAGCACTGCCGCTGCCGTTCTATAACCCTTCCCCGAGTCTCTGGGGCCAGCTGATCATCCCGTGGCTTCTGGTCCAACTGCCCGCGACCCTGCTCACCGCAGCCGTCTACGGCGTCCTCGAAGGCTGGTTGGCCGTGGAAGGATCCAGCGACTGGTGGCCACTGACACCCGAAGCTGTCGACGTTGACGATGACCTCATTCTCGGGCCGACGCTACCAATGACCACGGTCTTAGACCCGCCACCCGAACCTGGCCCATCACGGCGCATCCCGCCATCCCTGCACGCACGCCGACGAACCCCACCACCTATCCGCTGGGCCCCCATCCTCAGCGGAGCCGCGATCATCGCGGCGATCGCCAGTTGGTGTCTAATATGCGCAATCAGCGCCCTGCTGGGCTCCACCAACCAACACTTCGAACCGGTCAACTCAGAGGCGGTCTCGCAAAATTCGACGAATGAGCAGGAGACAGTCGCGTCGCGGGGGGTAGTTGGTGCGTAGCCTAAACCTTGTGCCCGACACCGTGAATGACAAAGACCGCGATCTCGGCGCCGTGCTCGAGCTGCTACACCGCGGCGAGGATGCATTCACAACGGTTCGAGCAACCTATCGGATCTGGCGCCACGACGAGCGGTTAGCGGCGGCGTTTCACGCCGACATCGAAGAGCAGAAGAGCCGCGGCGCATCGATTGCGACGGTCTCGTCGCGGCGAAGCGGCCCACCCGCCCCGGCCGAGCACGAGGAGATCCTTCGGATCTGGTGTCACGGAGATCGCATCCGCCAGGAACACGAAAGCGGCGACTGGCGCGACGGTGCCTACGGAGTCCGCCGCGGCGACCTATGGTGGTCCTGGAACTCCCACCTGGGAACTTTGAGCAATCAGGACGATCCGAAGCTTGGCAGCGGTATCGGCAAGGAAGTCTCTGTCATGCTCGATCCCACTCCACTGCTGAGTGCCATGAACTTCGCAGCCATTGGCCGCTCGACAATCGCGGGGCGCGCCACACTCACAGCCGACGCAACAGCGCGCCCGCCGGATTCACGTACCGGATTGCGATCCTTGGGGCTTCACCAACTCGGCACCGGTGCGGACCACTACACGCTTGAAATCGACCTCGAATGAGGAGTTCTCCTTGAATCCGTCGCTTCCGTGAAGCCAAGCCTTTCAAGCGGATCACGACCGTCGAAATCGTGTTCGATCATCCAATCGCCGACGAGCGCTTCCAGTTTGAGCCTCCGGCGTAGATCCAATCGATCGGCGGGCTACCACGCCCGCTGCGACTCACTTCCCGAAGCCCAGCAGCGCCTCAGGATCGAATCAAAACCTGACGTACCCATGTTGGAAATGACTGCGACACTGCGTCGTTCGGAGGACTCATATCCCCGCCCTCAAGCTTGTGACGGTCGCAGCGATCCGAAACTATCACTGGGCCTTTTTGATTCGGCGCTGAACCGCCTGGTCGAAGAAAGGCAGGAATTCGCTCCAGTCCGGGATAACGACTCGTTCGCCGGCTGTGCCGCGTTGCAAAAGCTGGGCTTCTTCCCGGGTTTGGGGTAGCAGTTCCTGCCAACCGATCGCCTGGCCGAATTGCGAGGATTGGCCTCGACTCCCGCCTGTGGGTTCATAGGATTCGGTGCGCCGGGTTGTCTCACCCAACCAATGCGAGGCCTGCTCAAGCAGATAGCGCTCGTGAGCTCCATACATGATCAGAGTGCCCGGAAACATATCCCGCAGCGCGTCAGCGTATTTGGGCCCAAACACCACGTCGAAGTGCGACGATGCCTGCACGGTCGCCAAGATGTTGACACCTAGTCCCGCTGACTCCCCCACATAGGTCAACAGATCCGGCAACGGACACGCGTTACATACCTCGTCAAGCTCCAGCAGTAGCCGATGAGTCAGTTGATGGTTGGCCATCTTACGGCGGAAATGGCGCACGATCGAATCGATGAGAGCCACCGCAGCGCCAGCGACCGAGCCGGTGTTCGGGGCGATCACAAACAACGTGGCGTCTGGCTCATCTAGCATGCGGACATCGAATGACTCCACAGCGATACGGTCGACCGCACTCAAATATGGTGCTCCCTCGTCGGCGCTCAAACCCAAACGCAGCCACGGTGTTACGGCCTTTGACACCGTGATCTTGATGCTGTCACGCAGCCGGGAGTCCATCCCGGCGATAACGGCATACAGCGGGGCCGCGAGTTTCGGTTGTTCGCACAGCCCGTAAGCTGTCAGCCACGACGGCCTCCCAATCTCGGGGATCTGCTGGTCTCCCTCGAGCTCGTCGATACCGAAATCTTGCACGGCATCGAGCACCCAGGGCATTCCCAAACCGTTTCCCAACGGGCTGGCCGCGTAGAGCAGACATGCCAACGGAGGCGCGGCCTGACTTTCCCAAAGCCCGCCCGCAGCAACAGCGTTGCCACCAGCTCCACTAAAACCCACGCCCGACGTCGCGAGCATGGTCTCAGCCACCGTCAACGCTTCATGGGCGCTGGTGATCATGCGGGTCGGGTCAGTGACCATCCGCCTAACCCCCGCTGGCCAGACCTCAGTGTGCTCGGGACGCAGATCGATCACACCCGTGATGCCAACATTGCGCCGCCTTAAAACAAGCTCTGCCAGGTCAGGTTTCGACGACACCAATACCTCGGGCCCGGGATGCATGAGCGCCGCCGGGGCCAATATTCTGCGCGTCTTACCTGTGCGTGTTGGTGCGCTCACCAGGATGTGAGGTGCTGTCGCAGCGCGCACGGCAACGTTTTCCCGATTGTAGGTCAGCCCGCAGTACGGGGTGTACGGTTCGTTGCCCACCGCGTCATCATGGCCGCGGCTGGCGTCAAACGTCTACCAAAGCAGCAACATTCGCCAACCATCAGTTCTAGACTGCTGTCGCAGAGTGCAGCGCCGTGGCCAGAATTCGGTTCACCGTCGTGTGGTGCAACTTCAGGCCCTCGGAAATCTCACCGGGCCGTTGCCCGTCAGCGTGGCGGCGCAGCACCGCGTCAATGACTTCTGGCGGCTGCTTGGTCTTTTTGGATGCCATCACTGTGCGTACGGCGCGGTCATGGCGCTCTCGGGTGGGCACAACAGGATCTGCTCTCGGAACCGACGATAGCGATTGCGCCGCGTCGACTCGCCCCGTGGTGCTATCCCGGTCTCCTGCTGAGGCCTCACCGAGTGGCAGATCTGTCGCCGACAGCCACACTTCCGTCTCTTCGTCGAGGGCCGCCGGCGCCTGCACCCGGCTGTGTTGGAGGCGGGTCAGGGCCACCAGGGCGACGGTCGCCTGGGCGGTCGTGACGTCAATGATCAATGGCCACAACCAGGCTAAGGTCGGGCGGATACCACAGCGGATGGCCAAGCTGCACAACGCATCAAATGACAGGCGAAAGGCACCCGCACCCAGTAACAGCGTCATGATGAGCGCCGCCCAAAACGTCAGAGTCGGGCGACGGTGCACCTTGATCAGAAGCGAAAGCCCTTCGGTGGACCCCAGCAACACCAAAGGTGGGGCCGTGGCTACCGCGGCCGCCAGCACCGGAGCGACGTGTTCGGCCTGCACGATCGCGTGTAACGCGTTGCCGGCGATCGAGGCCGCGCTTGCACCTATCAACACCACCCAAAAGAAACGCACTGCGCGACGCTGGGTTTGCAGATCGATGTCGGCAAGATCATCACGAGCGCTGTCGCAAGCCATACCCGCAATCGTGCACTCCCATCCCGATATTCGTCCACCAAGACCACCCACATCGGGCTGATCATTTACCGCAGATACGCATCTTCGTTACGGAAGGTCACAGGCCTCAGCGTGGTACGAAAGCGCTGTGTTTTCAGGGTGATTCGCTCGCCACGTTGTTCGATACGGATATCGGGTGCAGCACTAGCGGGCACATCACCGACTGTGATCGATGTGCGCGCCGGAGGGTAGCTGTTGGCGCCGCCGTTGTGTATCACCATCGTTGGAGGGCGAGGCGGCTGGGCCGTCATGTCACGTGTCGTCCAAATCCGCGGGGACGCCGACGTCATCGTCCAACGCCCAGTGGGGTCGTAGACAGCGACCTGTTCGCCTGCTGCGGCCGCCCGGCGAATCAGCCGCTTAACCACCTGGTCATCATCGACCCGCAAAACAATTCGGGTTGGGGCCGCAGGATCTGACATCGGCATCAGCAGCATAGCCTCACGCAGCTCACCCAGCAGCACACCGGATGCGCCGGCGACGACCGCTGTGTTGAGTTCGGCAGACACCGGCGTAGACGGCAAGCTCAGCCGCCTGCGCCCAGGCACAGTCAACGCCAACGCTTCCCACTGTCGGCCCGCCATCGGGTTAAGCACTAACCGCGGTGAGCTGGCAAGCGGTTGCACGGTGGTCAGCCGAACCAGGGCCGAAGCCCGCACCCCGCTAGGCTCGGCGCGCAACGCGATCACCAGGGTCGTGTGGTCGCTCTGGTAGGCCCACACGTCGTCGAGTTCAGCAGAGCGCACGTCCTCGGCGCTGAAGAAATACGCTGTGACATAGGCTTTCCCGCCGCGCTGCAGATTCGTCCATCGGTCCTGGTAGGACGCTGCCGCGTTCTCGGCCCCGCCCAGGCTCGCCGCCACCGCATCGTTGATCTGCTCTGCGGTCAAAAGCCGTGCACGACAGTTTGTTTGGCACAGCGCCCTGGTGATCCGCTGGGAAGCGGCCACCGCCGCGGCGATCGTGTCCCGCCGCCACAACAGTCCAGGCACAACACGGTCATTGCGCGTATCGAAACGGACCACCAACGTCACGCTGCGCTGACCAGCCGCCGGCAGCCCCCGCAGCGCCGCCTCATACAGCTCGGCATAGTTGTCTCGGGCCGTGCGGCTGCCCTCGCAGATGATGTCGACATCAACGCTCAATCCGCAGCGCTGCATCTCCTGCGCTATCACGCTAATCGGCACCGTATTAGGCGTTTTGGCGTGATCGGCATGCAACAGGGTAGGAATGTAGGGCTTGCCCAGCACCGAGATCATCGTGCACACGGTGTGCCCGTCGACCACGACACCAACCGTCTGCTCGTTGAGGGTGACATCGACCGGTTGAGGCAGGCCGAGTTTACGCACCCGGTGGCGAGTCCAGGACATGACGCGCCACACCCACTGCCACACGGTGCGCCGACGGAAGGTCACCATACAGATCACCAGTCCTAGTGCGGCGCCCGTGGCCACCGCGATCGGCCACGAATCCAACACGGCGTTCAGCGCCAGCGCAACCAAGCCTGCGACCACTTCGCCGCCGACCAGGGCGCGGGACCCGATACGGGCCGCAACAAATCGCTGCTTCATCAGATTTGCTCCCGGCGACGCGAGACCGTCAGGCCCACAGCAAGTCCCACTAAACTGACGACCGCGAGACCGGTAATGGAAATAGCGACCCAGCCCGGGCGCGCGTCGCGTGCCGGAGGCGGACCCGGCACCTTTAACGGGGCGCGCTGTACCCTGGGGGCGAACGTGTCTCCCGGCGGCACATCCCAGGTCAGCGCCGCAACCGGGTCCACGGTCCCATAACCGACGACATCGTCACGCCCACCGGCAGGAGGGTGGGCGGTGGCCTCTAACCGGTGAATCACTTGATGCGCTGTCAGATTCGGAAATTTGGCACGCACTAAAGCCGCCACTCCGGCGACGAACGCTGAGCTAAAGGAGCTGCCAGCGATCGGGTGCAGCTTGTCGTCATCGACTGAACCGTTGATCACCTGCCCGCTGGTCGACAGCCCCACGATGTCGGCTCCCGGCGCGGCCAGGCCGACCCAGGGGCCGTGCAATGAGGCGGCATCGCCGCTGGCGGGAACGCCGGTCGAATCGGTGGCCGACACCGCCACCACGTAGTCGCCAAACCAGGCCGGTGTGGCGATGGTTTTGACCGACGCCCATCCCCGAGTCGGATCACCCGGCAGCGGGTCCGGGTTTTGCCCATTGCAGCCCTGGGCATGAACGTTGCCCGCGGCTGCCACGATGACCACATCGCGGTCGAGCGCGGCATAGCGGACCGCATCGGCCAAGGCGCTTTGATCCTGCAGCTTGGCTGTCGAGATACACGACACCACACTGATGTTGATCACTTTGACGCCCAGATTGGCCGCATGCACGATTGCGCGTGCCAACGAATTGATGTCACCGGCGCGGCGAACGTCCTCGGGGTTGTCGGACACGCCGGGATCAACAAGGCCGAAGGTTTGTGCGGTCTGGCGAATCGAGACCAGCACTGCGTCCGGGGCGATGCCGACCAGGGCATCTGGACCACCACCTGGCGGTGGCTGCAGCGGCGCCGGACCGCGACCGTCACCAAGGGTAGCCGGAGACGGCGGGGCCCCCGCCCATGCTGGCTGGTCGGGCTCAGGCGGTGGCGGTGGCGGGGCCACCGTTTGGGTGACCGTGACGGTCGGCGGAGGTGGTGGCGGAGGGATCTGTCGCGGCAGCGGAGCCCCGGCTGGCGGGGCCGCAGGCACTGCCCATGTCGGCTTAGGGACCAGCGCGAGACCGGAGGGGGCCGCCCCAATCAGTGAGGCCACTACTGTGCCGTGCCCGTCGCAATCCGCTAAGCCGTCACCGAACGGGCCCATGACATAGTCCCCGCCAGAGACCAGGTGCGGGAGCCGAGGTTGTGCGGCAACGCCGGTATCGATGATCCCGACGACCACGCCAACTCCGGTGGATTCTTTCCACGCTTCTGGCATGTTCATCAGTTGCAGCGCCGCGGGTAACTCGCGCAAATCCGTGCCCGGCAACACACCGGTTGTGGTGCACGCTGCGATCTGGCGCATCGGCTGATCGGGCCCGGGCGCGGGGTCAGGCGGGGGCGGCCCAGGTGGCACCACCGGGGGATCAATCGCGCCAGCCACGCCGCCCGATACGGCCACCAGCGCTGCGGCGAGCCCAATAGCGCACAGCGTGCTCGCGGCTTTGATCATGATCCGTGCACCGCGTTTCGTACCACCCACAGCAGGTTCAGCAACCAGATCGCCCATGGCACAACGAAAATCAGCAGAATGTACTCGCTGACCTCGACAGCGCGGTTCACCGGGGCGCTGATGTGTGCTTTGGGCACCACCAGTGTTCCAAGCAGGCCCAGGGCGGCCAAAAGTAGCGCTGCGGCAACGCATATCAGTGTCACGACCGGCGAGACCGGATTGGGGGCGCTTGCGTATCGGCCGATCACCACCGCTACCGCGGCGACCGCGCCCACGGCCAGTGCCACCGATTGATTGCGATCGACGAACGAGCGGGACCGGAGCACAAAGATAGCGCAAATTCCCAAAGTGAACGCCAAAAACCGCCAGCCGCCACCGGTTTCGGGCATCACTGCATACCGCGCGGCCACGACCAACACCACAGCGGCGCCGCACAGCAGTCCCGTCACGATCGCGGTGCCGCGCCGCGCCCACGTCGCGATCTGCTCAACGGTGTCAGTGCCCGGGCGCTCCACCGGCGACACGGTGTTTAGAGCAGCGCCTTCTCGAGTCTCAAAGACCCCGCGGTTGGTGACCGAAGGAAACCACGGTCCGGGCACCCCGGCCCCCAAGATGCCGATGCTGGTCGCAAACGTCACCAACACCAAATCCGCCAACAAGAAGACCACCGCCAGATGCGCTGGCAGCACCCGCCAACCGCTGGCGTGGATTGCAGCTACCGCGGCCGCAGATAACCCGATGACGGCCATCCCCGCAAACACACCCAGATAGCGTCCGGTCAGCATCGTCCATGCCGCAACCCCGGCCAACACGGTGGCCGTCGCGGCCACCACATGCCAGCCCCCGGGTGGTCCCGGCACCGACATCGCCGCGCCTGCACCGGCACACATCAGCGCCGACCACACCAGGAAGTCCGCGGATAGGCGCCGCTGCTCATCGCGTGCCCGGGTCGCCGCCCTGGCCGATAGCAAGAAAACAACGGCCAATCCCCACGACACTGCGGGGGCCAGCCAGCCATGCTGTTGCCACCACAGCTGCGCCAACATCACCTCCGACCACGCCACCAGCGCCGCGAACAGCCCCCCGGCCACGCGACGTCCGACCGTGAGATCGACCGTGGCGAACTGTTGGCGCGCTGAACGAGCCAGCGCCGTCGATACCTCCTCGATCACAGGTGCGAACCGTTCGGTGGCCTCAGAAGGCAACAGGCACAACAAGTCCCCGTCATAGACGCGGCTGTCATCAAGGGACCGCTGCGCATCGAGCGGAGTAGCGTCCGCGCGGCACAGGTGATAGGTCAACGTGTCATCAAGTAGCGCCCGGTCACGATCTTTGAGAATCGTGTTGACCCGCGGGATGAGGTCCTCGATCACCGCAATCAACGCCACCCCGGCGGGCAGCACGTAATCGATGAGCCTGTCATCACCGACCAGCAAATGAACCTTGCACAGCCGAGGGACCTCCGGTGCCTGTTGCGCGGGATGGGCTGTGGTCATCGCGCATCGGCCGCCGTGGAAAATCCTGTCGCCAATGCGGCGGCAGTTTTCAGTACCGCGCGGGCGGTCTTCGGGCTGACCCGTCGAAGGTCTATCTCGCCCGCCGAGGCGATGTGGGGGTCAAACGGCACCTCGATAATGCGATCGTTTTTGACCCAGTTCCCGAAATGCTCCCTGAGTGTGGCGACAAGTTTGGCCGTCTCCTTGCGATCCTTTCGATTGCGCGGCGGGCGAATGTGGTTGATCACCAACACCGTTCGCGACAAGAGCTGGTGATAGCCTTCGTCGCGCAACCACTCGAAATTTGTGCTCGCGCCTTCGGCGCCGTCCGCCACGGCCGAGGCCACCATCAGCACCGCATCAGCGCGTTCGAACACCCCCTTCATTATCTCGTGTTCGAGATCGACGCCGCAGTCAACGAAAAGCACACTGTAGAAACGCTGTAGGCGCGTATGGCCTTTGACGAACTCGAGCGAAGTCAACCCCTCCCCGCGTGCGCCTCCATGGCGCGGGGAAGCCACCACGTCTAAACCAGCTTTGTTGTGACCGGTCAGGGCCCCCACATCGGCGTAGCCATGAAGGTTCAGGTCTTCGTTGATCGCGCGCAGCGATGACGCTTTGGGATCGACACGGGCAGCCAAATTTGCGGCCTGGGCCGGATCGGCATCGACGGCGACCACTTGGTCGTGACGGGTGCGAGCAAATTCGCTGGCGGCGGCCACGGTCATCGCGGTTTTCCCCGACCCGCCCTTGCCCCCGAGTACCACGACGGTGTACGTACCCCGCAGATTGGCCCCGATCGCAGTCTTGAGGCCGCGCACTGTGCGCTCGTCGCTGGACTCACCGACGTTGATGAGCCCACCAGAAACTTTGAGCAGCGCCAGGCGCCATCCCTTGGATGGCTCCTCCTTGTCAGGGGTGATCAAGTCCGTGGCGCGCAGGTGCTCTCGCAGTGCGTCCGAGGAGCGCGGTGTGCCCGCGGCGCGTGCAGACGGTTGCGGTGTTGGCTCGCGCCACCCGCGTTCTTGTGCCGGCGGGAGCGGACGCGGCACCTGCCGGGGATCGGGGTGAATGGCTGGCTCCGTTGCGCCGCGACGCCCACCGGGCGCTTCCTCCGGCGCGGCCTGCGGGTGGCCGAATTGATTTGAGGCACCATAGTTTTCAACGGGCGCCGGCTTCGGATGGGGTTCGGCTTGCTGCGCTGAGGGCGGTGGTGGCGTCGTGTCCGGGGTAGGGGGCCCGAAAGTGCCCTCAGGTGGTGCAAACCGCGGCCGCCCATCATCTCTGGCCGGTCCGTCGCTGTCGCTGGGATGGCGGGGTTCTGCTGCCGGTGGTGCGGGCCGCGTCTCTGGCGGCGGACTCGCCGCCAGGTCGTTGAAAAAGTCGCGTTCCTCGCGCTCATGTGGGCTTGTCATGCCGTGTCCCCTCGTCACCAGACCGTATCCGAATTTCGCTTGGTGCCACGTAAATTGGCCACAGCGCGACAGTAACAACCACGATTTTCATCCGTCTACAACGGACGCCATATTCGCGCGTTTCGAAATTTTAGGTCCGCTGATGAGTAGCCCAGCGGCGGCCAGAGGGCAAAGTTTCAAGCAGCTCGAGCACAGCTGTGTGGATCGCGTGGTCGGCGCCGGGCAGCAACGTGGTCCATTGCCTGCCGTCAGGACCGATGCTGTTACTAACCACGACGCGGCCGACCAAGGTGTCGGCCACGGTCACCGCCATTGGCGCCCGCGCCGGCCCACTGATAGAGAATTCGGCCGCGGCGATGACCGCGCGGGTCGTGCCCCGATCGGCGACCGCTTCGACTAGCCGCGCCTGGGGAACTGAAAGGCCAACCTCTACCAGGCCGGCGATGACGTCGATCGCGGGGTTGGCCTGCCAGGCGCCCAGAACTGTATTGAGTACGGTCGCTTCGCTATTGATGCCGTGGAATTGGGCCGGCTCGGCCGGCCCGAGCGTGTCGACGACGACATGCGCGATCTCCCTCTTACCCAGCGGGCTGACGACAACCTCATCGCTAGTGTCTTGGCCCGGTCGCCATAGCCGCGCGGCAGCCACCCACGCATTGTCGCGCCGACACAACGTGACAACACGCTGGGCAGGCCGCGCGGCGTACCACTGCGCCAGCGCCTCGGCGGCCTCAATGGGGTCCTCCGGGGCGGCGAAGACCACTGGGGGGCCTTCAAGGCGATCCGGGCGCGTCTCCGGTCGGGTAATCGTCACGTCGATCTCGACGTCGGGACGCCCTAGTGTCCTCACCCACGAGGACACGCTCGGGTCAACCTCGCCGCCCCGAAGTATTCCCGCCTCCTTGAGCACCTCCATGCCGGGGTGATCGGCGATCGTGGCCTGCACCGCCCCGATGGGCCGGATCTTGAGGGCGGGCGGCAATTGCGCCACACCGCAAAGCGCGGCTGCCAACCACAAGCCTTCCGACGTGGTCGACAGCCGCGCTGTAACTGCGGTGCCGGTCTCGGTCACAAGCCCCGGAAACCGGCCTGGACCGCGTGATCGGTGCCCAGCGCGTTCGTCGACGCTTGCCCCACCTTGCGCCCATGGTCCTCGATAGTGTGAAACACCGCCTGGAACGCCTGATCGATCTCGTGCATGGCGACCTGGGCAGCGTCAGAACCGTGCTGCGTCCAGACTGAGGCAACCTGGTTGATCGTCCCCATAGCGCGGCTGCGCAGGTCGTTCATGTGGGCGACCAACTGTGCCTGCGCCGAAACGTGATCGGCCATCATCGCGTGGTCGTAACGCATTGAATCCATAATCAATTCTCCTCTAAAAGTCGTTGCCTGAAATGTCGGCGCGGTTAGGTCGAAACGACGGAGCCCAACGCCGCGCGGTTTTGCTCGTTGACCTGCTGGTACTGGTGCGCCGAGCTCTTCATCATGTCGATGACGCTCTGAAACCGCTGGCTGACCTGCTGGCCGGTCCGGTTGATGTCTTCGGTGGTGGCCATGGACGCCAGCGCCGCATCACCGCTAAACCCAGTACCGGTGAGGTTCTGGTTCATTGTGACGTAACGGCCCAACGCCGTTAGCACCTCTTGTTGAATGTTCGTCATTTGACTTGCGCCCGTAAGCATCTGGGCGACATCGGCGTTCAACGCCATGATGGTGTATCTCCTTCGCTAGCAAAGTGGTTACTGCTGGTTCGATCAATTCAGCAATGACCCGGTCCCCTGCCGGGATCTAGCCTCCCTGCCCGACATGGACCACGCCCTCAGACGTGAGCACCGGCGCTACATGCGCAGAGGCCGGTAGCGTGATCGTCTTATCCTGCTCGCCGACAGCGGCATATTCACTGCCGCGCCCGGAGCGCCCCGTTGCTGCCATCGGCCCATACATTCCGGGAGCCATGGCTCCTCTGCCCGCTGCCGCGCCGCTTCGCAGTCCCGCGGCAGGTTGTTCGCCAACGTCAGCGCCGTCAGGCACGTTGGCCCACCAGCCGCCCGGCACACCCACCGGGCCGCCCAGCCCGCCAGCAGAGGGCTTGGTTAGCGCCGCGGCCACCGGTGAGCCGCCTCCGGCGAACCCGCCGTTGGCGCCACTAAGTCCCGACCACGGTGCACTGGCGGCGCTGAGCCCCGGTGCTCCCCCGCCCGGGGGGCCACCCAAACCGCCCGACATTCCACCCGTCAACGCAGACAACGGGCCCATCAGCCCGCTTAGCTGCCCAGCGGCACTCGACGGGAGTTGCCCCACAGATTCCAGAGGAGAGCTCAGCGAACTCATCATCTCCGTTGGGGCCTGGGTGAGCTGGCCCAACAAGGACTGTCCGGACTCGCCCAAGGGAGGCTGCCCGCCTTGACCCGCCTGCAGCAGTGGAGCTTTGCCTTGCGGGGCAGTGCTCGTGACACCCTGTCCGAGGCTTGTCGCCGCGGGCAGGCCCTGCCCCGCGGTTGTGCCGGCGGTAGCTGGCTGCGGTGCCGGAGTTTGTCCTCCAGTGGGCGAACCCGCGGCCTGCACACCTGCTCCCGTGCCGTTGAACACGCCGCTCGAGATCCCAGTAGCCACGCCTGTGCCGATCCCGCTGCCCGCCGACACCATTCCTCCACCGGCGCTCACGCCCGCGCCCAAGGCCTGCACGCCAGCACCAACCCCTTCGCCGGCCAGCCCTGCCAAGCCGGCCGCCGGCCCCAGCGGATTGCTCATATCCGGTAACGCCGGCAACGGGACGGCGAGCGCGCTCACCACGGGGGCCATCGCGCCCATGTAGCCGACCATGGCCCCGGCGTTCTGCGCCCAATATTCGCCGTATTCGGCGTTCGCTTCGCCGATCGCTGGGGTGTTGATCCCCAGTATGTTCGTCGCCTCCAAGGTGGCCTCGCGGATCCGGTTGGCCACCACCACTTCATGAGGAATGGTCGCCGAGACGGCCGCACCGTAGGCGCTCAACCCGGCCTGGATGGTGGCCGCCGCGGTCTCCGCGTGCACCGCCGCGGCCTGCTGCCAGGCCGCCATCGGTGTGGCACTGTCGAGCATCCCCATTCCGCCAAAGCCCTGAAAAACCGGCGCGGTCACCGTCGCGGTCACCTGCTGCTGCACGCCTTGCTCAAAATGGGTGACCGCAGCAGCCGTGTACGCGGTGATCTGTGGGACGTGCGCCATCGGACCTGCGCCCATCCTGGTCAACCGAAAAGCATTGATTTCCGGTGGAATACCCCAATACATGAGTGCACCGCCGCGTTAGAGCGACAGCAGCGCCTTGCCGACGGTGTCCATGGCGGTGTAGGTGGCGGCCGATGTAGCCACGGTGGCGGCGAACGCCTCGCGCTGGGCTACGCCCACAGCACCTACCGCCAAGAACTGCGCGCCGTGCGCGGCGATGGCTTGAGCGAACATGACCGACACTTCCTCGCCGCCCATCGGCAGCACAGCACCCATAGCTGGTGCCGAACCGGCAAGAGTAGCCGCCGTGGTCGCCCCGCCCGTACCCTCGGATGCCGCCTGCGCCGCCAGCGCAGGTGCTTCAACAAACATCATTGCAATCCAACCCCCGTCCGAATACCCTGTTCGCCCCGTGTGCAGTAGAGCTCGTTGATGCGACGATAACTTGCCGCCAAAGACACCGGCAACCAAAGTTGTCACATTCGACAAAAGGCAACACCCCATGTTTCCCGCTGTCGTCTACCATGCCGCTCACCTGGCGACATACCATCTCGCGTCACCGACGCGCAAAGGCCACGCCGCACATCAAATCGGTTCAGATCTGAGCCTCATCAGCTACTGAACCGCCGAGCACAAACTGCGCAGCCGCCCGCGCCCGCTCTTCGATGGTTTTCAGTCGAAGAACCGACTGCTCGGCAGCCCCGGCAGCCGTGCGCGCCTCGTCGGCGATCTCGAACAGCCGCTGGGCAACAAGCTTGGCCGAGCGGGAAGCCGGCGAGCGCGGACCTGGTAGGGGCTGCCCGGCCAACAACGCCGCACACGTGCCAGCCTCCCAACCCAGCGCCGCCCCGATCCTGTCCAGCGTGGCCGCACGAGACGGAACCTTGCCGTGATTGATCAGCAGCGAGATCGTCGGCCGCGCCACGCGGGCCACACGCGCCAAGTCATGTTTGGACAACCCCTGTTCCAAGCGGGCTTGGTCCACGGCATGGGCTAGCACTAACGCGGGGTCAAGCTCACTCAATGCGTGCTCGCCGGGAACGCGATCTGCACCGGCGCCACCACCCGGTCAGTGACGTAGAGACCACGGCCGGGGTCAGCTGGCATCGCTTTCGTATGGCCAACAATCGGCCCTTCATCAGCATCCCCGTCCATCACCACCGTCGGCGCTTTGGCCTTGAGCAACTCCCCGATTATCGGATTGGTCTGCGTACGGCCCCACTGAGCGATGCGCCGCGACACAACCAAGTGCAAGCCGACCTCTTTACCCCGCGCAATAAACCGCGTCAGCGGTCCCAACGGGTACCCGGTACCCGGCACGAAGCCACCACTGTCCCAACTGGCAAGGGTCTCTTCACGGTCGATGAAGACAAAGATCTCGGGCCCGCTCCAGCGCCGCGTCCCCGCGGCCAACTCCTGCTGGCTTTGATCGATCAGCGGCATCCGTTCAGTCATCAAAGCCCCCAGACTGTCCCCCAATGCGCGCACTTGGTCTTCTCGGAAAGCGTAGGCGCCCAAATGATCACCTTCGACCACGCGCAGCAACTCATTGTGAGGGTCGACGACATAGATCTGGGCCTGCTCGGGCCCGTACACCCTCATCACAGCTTGGGCCACCGTCGCCAACCCGCTCGACAGTCCGCATTCAGGCCGCCCGGTAAACAGCAAATGCGGTGTCGCAGCGAAATTCGCGACCGCCGGCTCCAAACCGATTTCAGAAATCCCGAACGGCACCACACCCGCGCGGTTGGCGCCGCCCGGCCCATGTTCACGCTGCTCCCATTGCGCGAAAACCTCGTCGATACCAACCGTTTTGGGCAACATACGTACCCGCGCGGCCGCGCTGTCGGGTCCAGCGATCCCGTGAATCATCTCAACGGCCGCGGCGACGTCGACGCGCCGCCCTTGCACCGTTATCTCCGGTAACCCGGCCTGAAAATGGTACCCGTCCATCGTCGTGCCGCGTCCCCTGATTTTGACCACGTCGACCTGCTCGACCTCGCCGCCGGTGTCGTCTTCGTTATCGAGGAACACCTTCCTCTCCCCGAAGGGAACATCGCGCGCCACTTTCCCATTGTTGACCGTGGTGTCGTCGTTGTCGCCCAGCTTGAGCTCCACGTTGCTGGTGAACAGCTTGGTCATTCCTGACGGGAATTTGTTGGCCACCCAACCGCTGGTCGACACGATCGCGTGCACCCCAACGTCAGGTCCTTTGGCCAAGATTCGTTCCACATCAGGGATCAACAGCTCCCAGTTCTTCACGAACGTCGGCCAGCCATCGATGACCAAAAACACATCGCCGAATGGGTCCTGAGGCACCTCACCGGGCACGCCGCCAAATTTGCGTTCACGCAGCTTGGTTAGCGTCAACCCCAGCTTGGTGAACGCCTGCTCGCGTTGATCAATCAGCGCCAGCATCTCGGCGATGATTCGTTTGACCTGCTCGGGGTCGACCTCGCGGGCGAAACCACCGACGTGAGGCAAACCTGCCACCACGTTGAGATCCGGGCCGCTGAGCGCGATGACATACAACTGAAGGCGCCGAGGGTGATACAGCAACGCGGCACCCGAGATCATCGTGGCGATGGCCACCGTCTTGCCTGATTGCCCCATACCAACGACCGCGCAGTTACCTTCGGCCAGGTTGGGCGCATACACAAGCTGGCGGTGATCGCGCGGCCTGTCTTCGATTCCGACCGGAAACATCAGCCTCGACAGCTCGTCTTGGGACGAGCCATAATCGACATCCCACGGTTGGCCCCGCAGTCGCCGCACCAGCTCATCGGCAGGCAACGGCTGCAGCGGCGGCAGCCACATCGGTTGCAGTGCAGGAAGATTCAGCCCGTTCAGGTAATCCACCGTGGCCTGTACCTGTTTGACGGTACGGCCGTCGGCGCCAATGATGGCGCGCGGTTCGGGAACTTTGGTCTGCTCACCGTCTGCCACGCGGGCCAACTGCAGAGCAGGCATACCAACCGCCTGAAACTCTTGTGGCTCAAGGTAACCGGCTTCCTGCCTGGCCGCGTCCGCTGCCGCCCGCTGGGGCGGTACGTAGCTCTTGAGCACGAACGCCGTCTGAAACCGCGTCAAGGTTTTGTTCGCGCCTACCTTCAAAAGCCCCGCGCCAGCGGGCTTTTTGGGCAGATGATTGGCCTCGTCGCTCCCCAACAACTCGTGGGAATCGGTGTCGCCGACAGTGCGCAGCGCTACCCGCACCGGGATGTTACTCATGATGCCGCCCTGCATTTGATGGCCCAGCCGCTGTGACCCCATCACGAGACGAAGCCCCTGCGAGCGTCCTTGACGGCCGACCTCGTCCATGACCGCTTTGGCGCCATCATGTTCGGCGAACATCTGCGTGAACTCATCGACAACTAGCAGCAGGTGCGGCATGGGCCGCAACTTCTCTTTTTTGTGAATCCGCAAATACTCGTACTCAGCGATGTCACTGACGCCAGCCCGGTCAAGCCAGGACTTGCGGCGCTCCATCTCGCCGAGCAGGACATCTTCCATCCGCACGATCCACAGGCGATCGTTACGCAAGTTGCTCATCGCCGCCACGGTGTGCGGAAACCCTGCCACCAAATGGGCCAGTGCGCTTCCCTTGAAGTCAAACACCGCCACCTTCAGCGAATCTGGTGAATGCGTCAAACACGCCGAGGTGATCAACGCCGTCAAAAACACCGACTTACCACTACCGGTGGTGCCGACCACGACGACGTGATGGCCCATCCCTTCGAACTCGTGGGTTTCCTTCAAATCCAGTGCCACAGGCTGCCCGTTACGGGGATCAATACCGATCGGGAACCGCATCCACTCGCGGCCCCACCGCAACTCGCCCTCGTCGTCTTGCAGCGGCGGGCCAAGTCGGGTCGCCGCCCAGGCCTCCTCCACATCGATATTGCCCGGATCGGGGTGGCCGAGAATCTCATACAAATCAACGACTTTCGACGCGGCGGCAGTTGAGCTTTGCGTAACTCGCGAATCCGCATGGTAGCGGGCCATTTTGCGTGCAAACGCGACCGCGGACGCTGTGTCCAACGTGTCGGGAACCGCGAAAAACCCCTCCTCGTCGTAGGCCCCGTCGCGCTTGACGTGCAATGTGAACTCAGTTGTCATCCGCCGCACCCTCCTTGACCACTACACGCACAAAGGTCACGCCCGCGACGCCCCCAACGCCCTTGCGATTCAACGTGTCCCATTCGCTATCCACACGGAGTTGGTCGTTGATCACCAGCCAATGTGGGCGTGTTTCTCCTGCGGTCGGGTCGCCGTAATTCTTACGGGCGCCGTGCAATTCGGGACCCACCGCCGCATCCATGGCCGTCGGCGAAGTCCACACCATTCGCAACGGGCCGCCACTGTCAAAAAGCTTGTCATGTAGGCAATGCGGCAGCCACTTCAGCCAATCCCATCGCGCTGGTTCGTCGGTGACGACCATGACCTTCAGATCCTGGGGTGAATGAAAGCAGGCTGCCTGGCAAATCATCGCCCGCACCACATCAAGGGCTGTGTCCAGACCATCCTCACCCACCAATGTCATCAACGGAATCGCCTTAAGGGACAGTGGTTTGGCGATCCCACTGATCTTGGATTGTTCCAACACAAACTTGCGTAACGCGTCGTAACAGACTGGTTCATAATCGGCCGACTCACCTAACCGTGGCTTCGCCAGCTTCTTCGCCAAATCCGATGTGCCAGTTCCGAAACGGACAAAACCAAAGTGCATCGACAAGTCCTCGGCAGAACCGGAGCGCTCCCACATCCGCGGCGAACCGACCAAGCCGCGCAGCATCGACGGCTCAGGATGCAAGAACTGATAGTTCGCGAATTGACGCTCGGCGTCAGTTTGAATGACGTCACGCGTCTGGTCGAGCTCGTTCATGTAGACACGGCGCTCTTCTTCCAATGCCTGCGGAGACAAGGCCTTATCGCCGCCACCGAAACGGCCCTGCATAAACACCCCGGCGAACGACGCAATCATCATCACCGGCACGAACAACGAGAACAAACTCATCGGTCCCGAGCGCAGCCCCGGCTGGGTCACGATCATGGCCATCATGCCCAAGAACGCCGCGCCCATCACCGCAGGCAAAATGATCTGCGCCTTCGTCATCGGCAACCGGCGCGGCGCGATCGGAGAATCGCGCACCGACTGCACGCCGCCATCAACTTTGGGCGCCCTCAGCCGCCGAGACGGACTGAAACGTATCGTCGACAAACCCTCGCCCCCTTTTATCCGCCGGCTCGCACATTGGTTTTCGTCGGCAACACGGCCACCGCATCAGACGGACTGTGCACCGTCAACGCGGCCGCCCGCGACAGCTCCGGGCCCGCAGGCCATACCTGCAGCATCGACCACGGCGCCGGACGAACCTGAGACAACACCAGACCCAACGCCTGCACGCTATTGCCGTCAAACGGCACACCGTATCGCGACCCGGTGAAGCTAATCAGCCACATCGTTTCGCGCGCAGGCGAATCCAACGCCTGACCAGTGGTGCTAACAAACGTTGATGCACTATCACCGACTAAGACTTGATTCGCTTGCACCCCGCCATTGCCGGCGCCCACCAACGGCACCAGCTTCGCCCGTTGATCCGCGCGGATCGGCAACCCCCGTCCGGAGATCACCGCCAGCCGCGCCTGGCGCTCGCTTACACTCCACTGCCACGCCACACACGACACCGGCCGACTGCCCGGATCAACCAGGCGCACCGGCGAACGCGGATAATAATCCACGTCAAGAGCATGACGCAGCGGAACATGCGACAGATGATCTGGTGATACCTGCGGCGGCGTGGCTAAACCAAACGAATCATGTTGGCGCAGTATCGAAGCCACCACCGGCGAGACTTCTTGAACGCCATCTGCCAGCACTACATAGAAGCGATCCGATTGTGCAGCCACGTCCCGGCTGGCCACGACCGCACCGATAACGACCCCTGCACCCAAATCCACCTGAGCGGGCCCGCCGGCGCCAGGCACAGCAGGAACGACCAGCGGACCTCCCGCCGGCAGCGCGTCATACAACGCCCGCGACATCCCCGTCAGCTGCGCCCCGGGCGTAATGCCCAGCGGCGCGGCGATCGCCGACTGAGACAGATCAATCGGCATCCGAACACCATTGGTCACCAGGTATACCTGTGGCCCATAAGACAACAACAACGCCTCACCGCCAGCCAGCTCCCCGGCCCCCTCCCCCAGCGACAGTTGCCCATCAATACCCGTCACCAGCGGCGAACCACCAACCGTAGTCGGCGCCGTGTCGCACACAGCCCAGCGAGACACCTGGGGCGACAACACCGTTGGCGTCTCCACCGGGGCGCCCTGGATCCCCACCGTCGGCCCTTTCGGCCACTTCGCGATCTCCCCTGGCGCCACAAACGTCGGCCGATCCGGCTCACCAGCAATCAGCTGCGCCGACACCAAATTCAACGCCGGATACAGCCGCTTGTCGACCACCACAAACAACGCACCCGACGAACGATCAGCAACGATCTTCGACGAGTCATCGATCACCCCCGCCGGGCGAAACCACCCGTACACGAACGCGCCCACCACGAGCACCACACCCAACACCGCTGACAGCATCAACAGCGTGCGATGCCAGCGAACCGGATTAATCTCCATGCTCACCGAACGGCGCAACAAGGCAAATGACAAGCGTCGCCGAACAAAGAAATGACCCGAAACCTGCGTCTTAGACGCCAACTTCAACGGCACACCGGCACCATAACGCCCGTCGCTACACCCCCGCTACCAGCGCGTCCACATTGAATGAAAACCCAGACCAACGACCCCACCTCGACAGCACCGGAAGCGGCCATGACGCATGTTCGGGCGGCGGGCGCGGCGTTCGTCGACCCCAGCGGTGAGCTCAACGAAGCAGCGGAATGCTATCATGATATCATCGGTTTATGGCGCAGATTATTATCCGTCAACTTGAGGACGACACCAAGGCCAAATTGCAGCGACTCGCCCGCCGCCACGGCCGCAGCACCGAGGAAGAAGCGCGCGAAATCTTAAGGAACGCAGTCCGAAACGTCGATGATCGGCCCCGGCGGCTGGGGTCTCGTATCGCGTCACGCTTCAAGGGGGTGGGCCTGACCGAGGACATACCCGAACTGCGGGGACAGCCCGTCCAGCCGGCACAGTTCAACGAATCATGATCCTGCTCGACACCAATGTGCTCTCCGCGTTGATGCGGGACACACCCGATCCGGCCGTCGTGGAATGGCTCGATAATCAGCCCACCGAATCAATCTGGACGACGTCGGTCACAGTATTCGAGATACGCACTGGCATTGAGCTTTTGACGCCAAGCCGCCGGCGCAAGCGGCTAGACGAGACCTTCTCTCAGCTCCTCGACGAAGACCTCGAGGGTCGTGTGCAATCCTTCGACCTGACGGCCGCGATTGCCGCGGGGACCATCGCCGCCACCCAACAACGAGTCGGGCGTGCGGTGGAGATTCGCGATGTGCAGATCGCCGGCATCGCGGCATCCCGGCACGCAACTGTGGCTACCCGCAATACCCGCCACTTTGACGAAACAGGCGTCGACCTGGTCAACCCCTGGGACTGACGCGTCGTGCACCAGACTTGGGTAGAAGAGGCGCGCACCTCGCCAGCGGCGACCACGCCCGGACCACCACCGGGCTTTCGTCACGTGACAGCCGGGGCCGCGATCTTGTACTGGCTACGGGCAGGCTTCTTCGAGCTTGAGGTTGCTGGACTGGCCCTACACGCCGCAACCGCAGCGTAGAAAGAAGCCGACCGCTTACAGCCGTCGGAGAATTCATCATGACCCGGAGTTGCCCGGTCCCTCCGTGCGGCCGATGAGGCCGTTGTCGAGAACGATGACGTCTGGGGCGACCGCGCGTATGTTGCGGGCCAGCGTGGCGATCGCCGGGTGACCATTTGGAAAATGCGTGTGGAAGATGTGCAGCGCACGCTCGTACAGCTTGAAGGCCTCGGCTGGCTCCCCCAGCGCGCGCCACGCGTTGCCCAGATTGGTGGTGATGATTGCGACCTGGGGGTGCCCGGGGCCGAACTTCGCCGCAGTGATGCGCAGCGCACTCTCGTACAGCTCGCGGGCCTTAGCCGGCTCTCTCAGCTCATTCCACGCGCCCCCCAGATTGTTGAGGGTTGCGGCGACGTCGGGATGGTCAGGGCCGAACTCGCGCTTGTAGATGGGGAGCGCACGCTCGTACAGCTTCAAGGCCTCGGCCGGCTCCCCCAACCCGCGCCACGCGTTGCCCAGATTGGTGAGGGTGCGTGCGACCTGGAGGTGCTCAGGGCCGAACTTCCGCTCATTGATGCCCAGCGCACGCTCGTAGAGCTCGCGCGCCTTGGCCGGCTCGCCCAGCTCACTCCACGCGTTGCCCAGATTCACGAGTATGAGCGCGACCTGTTGTTCGTCGTCGGGGCCGAACTCGCGCTCGCTGATGGGCAGCGCACGCTCGTAGAGCTCGCGCGCCTTGGCCGGCTGCCCGAGGTTAAACCACGCGCTCCCCAGATCGGTGAGGATGCGTGCGACTGCGGGATGGTCGGGGCCGAACTTCCGCTCGTTGATCGACAGCGCACGCTCGCAGAGCTCGCGGGCCTTGCCCGGCTGCCCCAGCTCACGCCACGCATTGCCCAAATTGGTGAGCATGCGAGCGACTTCGGGATGGTCGGGGCCGAACTTCCGCTCGTTGATCGACAGCGCACGCTCGAACAGCTCGCGGGCATTGGTGGGCTGCCCCAGCTCAATCCACGCGCTCCCCAGATTCATGAGTATGAGCGCGACCTGTTGTTCGTCGTCGGGGCCGAACTCCCGCTCGCCGATGGGCAGCGCACGCTCATAGAGCTCGCGCGCCTTGGCCGGCTGCCCGAGGATAAACCATGCGTTCCCCAGATTGGTGAGCATGCGTGCGACTTCGGGGTGGTCGGGACCGTAGGCGGCTTCGGTGAGCTCCAATAGCCGTTTTCGGGGGGGGAATTTCTGCGTTGGGGTCCCTATGCGCGTGGCTGAACGCCACTGCTTGCCTAAGTGATTCTGCGGCCGGGTCGTCGATGGCGGTGATCATCGCCCACGCCCGTGCAGCGGCGCTCACGTTGCCCTCAGTGTGGGCACGAAATCCGATGCGCCCAACGGCCTCTGAATCGTCGGCGATGCCGGCGGCCTCAAGAGCCGCTGTCCACACCGCCTCGGCCGGCCCGTTCCCCTCAGCACGGTGGATCTCCACGATCGCAGCGTGAGCAGCAACGACCTGTTTGCCTTGGCAATCGGTTTCCTTGGATATCAGCGAAGCTCCACCGACAACCCGGGTGGCCGCCCACTCCAGGGCACCGTGCAAATGTCTAGGTTCGATCTTCTGATGCCCGGTCGGTCGTTGTTGCGCCAGGCCAGCTAGCCGGTCCTCCGGCAACGGACGACGAATGTCCGTCGAGGCCCACTCGAGGGCGATTTCAACGACCGCCCGCGCGAGAGCACAGCGATCCCCGGCTGGCTCAAATTGGCAACTATGGTCGCCACCCTTTAGCCGTGTCATCAGCGTCGCAGTAGTCGTGAAAGCTGGCGCGATACCTTCGCTGAAGTCCACTGTGGGATAGGCCGCCTCGGCGCGCCCCAGTTCCTTGACCGACGGTAACCGCTCAAGCCCGACCGATTTACCGAATGCTTCGGCAACAGCACGATTTTCGGCTGCCCAGACTACATATTGATTCGAGGAGATCGTAGCCACGACCCGTAACCCCGGTGACCGATCGCCGTAGCGACGCAACGTTGCTGCTGTCAGCCCAGCATTCGTGAACGTGTCGACCCGATCGAGCCACAACAACAGCGGTGCCCCGGGCGGGACCCGGGACAGTACATCGAGATCGGCCAGGGCGGTCGAGAGGCCATGCGACGCAATTGGAACGAGGACCAGCGGCGAGGTCGGTACGGTCAATGCGAGTTCGTACGCGGTGCGTGTGACCCCGCTGGCCGGATCGCCGACGAGCAGCACAAAGCCACTGGATTGAAGACGCTGGCGGGCCGTCTGGTCTATATCGCGATCGACGTATGGAGGGAAGCGTTCTCCGTCCGCGATGTAGCGCTCCGCAAGCTGCGATTTGGCCACCCCGAGGTCTTGGAAGGGGTCGACGTCACGAATCTGCGGGAGAGGCCAGAGCAAGCAGTCCTGGATCGCGTGCAGCCATTTGGCCTCTGCCGCCTCAACCTCCCGCCGCTTCTGCTCTTCAGCTTCTTTTTTGGCGCGCCAGTCGGTCCGCAGCTTTTCCACCACAACAGCTACTCCGACCACCGCGATAACGATAATTACGAGCAGGCGCGACCATAACGGGGCCTGCAGTGCGGCCAAAACGGAACTAACTGCGGTGGCAACGGCACCACCGACACCCAGAACCGCAACCACGACCAAACCAGCCGGAAGGGCTCGCAACCCAACACGAAGGGCCCGCAGCCGGGCGACCCAACTCGAAACATCCATAGTTCTACTCGCTACGCGGCATGCACATCATGTGAGTCTGGCCGCGGGCATGGTCACGCACAAGGGGCCGGCAGAGAGTCGGCTCACCGAGCGTGCCGCTCCGCCCGCTTCCGTGCGTTGAAATCGAAGGGAGTCGCCTCGCCACTGTGTTCGCCGGCAATCAGCGCCTGGCGTAAGGCATCCAGACGCGTTTCGCGATCCTCGAGGAGTCGAAGTGCTGCGCGCACAACGTCACTGGACGAACCATATCGACCAGAGGCGACCTCCGCCTCGATGAAAGCGCTGAAATGGTTATCCAGGCTGAACGACGTGTTCTTACCCATACACCGCACCGTAACTGCGACGCAGCGATTCACGTCGCCCATAGGGACAACCCAACCCACTGGAATTTCGTCACGTGACAGATCGGGCGCGATCTCTACCGCACTACGGACAGGCGGCCTCGAGTTCGAGGTTGCGGAGCGCGAGTTGGATCTTGCCCACAATGTCGTCTTCCTGACACGTGATTCCCGCGTAGATCATGTCCGCCAGGTCCGCCGTCGACAGGGGCTGCTTCGACCAACCTCCCACCAGTTCCATCGCACGCCCGGTAGTCCACTGCGCGTAATACCGCTGACGGTCACCAGTTGCCGACCCTGGCAGTGGCCTATTCGCGCTCAGGTTCACGTAATAGACGGATGCGGCAATCTGGTACTGCTTCCACGCCTCTTCCGCGATGCCGTCACCGGTGCCCAGCGCATCCCACATCTGCCGCAACTCCGGTGTCATCTGGCCCGACATCTTCACCGTCTCGATCAACTGCACAGCCAGCGGCACCACGACCTTATTTTCAATCAACCGAGCTTCAATCTCGGCCGAAGTCATCTGCTGAAGCCGGGCATACAACTCCAGGTGCAACGCTTCGAGACGATGCATGTGCATGTCGTCAAGCGTGGGCCGGATGTAGACACCGTCCTCAAACTCCCGTTGGCAGACAGCGTATTCCACACCAGGCGCTCGACCGAAAGAACTGTCCGCAGTCACCGCCATGGCAACAAGATGCGTCCCGCCGCGACCTCGCAGCCGCGCATATTCGGCCAGTACCTCAGCGGGATCGGGCGAACCGAACCAACGTTCCCGAAACTGGTTGTCCACCAACTTATCTGACACCAACAAGCGTGCAGTACGCGGTAAGAACACTCCCCGCGGAATATAACCGAACCCTTCGTTGGACATCACCACACACTCGGTCGCCCCACCGGCCTCACGCCGAAACACACCCACAGCCCACTCGATGCAGGCGTAATTAACGATGTCACTGTCACGACGGAGCTTGCGCGCCAAAGCTTTTGCAGTTGCCAGCTCCGCTGACTCCGGGCGTCCACGCCCTCGGGCACCGGCCCCGGCACCGACAACACTTGCCGGAACCACCACCGCCCCACCCGATCCGGTTACTGAGCCAGCAGCCGGACCTGTAGACGGCGCCGAACCACCCGGTGTGCCTGTGTTGCTGGCAGGCGCGACCGGCGCCGCAGCACTCGCCCCCCCGGCAGCCACAGGGGCCGCCGGCGCACCCATCCCAGGCGGCGGAAGCATCATCGCCGCCGGTGCACCACCGGCCGTCCCGGCCGAGTTGGCGAGCGCCGCCCCCGCCGGGCTGGCCGACGCCGGAGTCACACCTGCCGCCGCCACCCCGGCCGAGGGAACACCCGCGCCCGACGTTAACCCCGCCGCCGGCGCCGCCGCGGCCTGCCCTGCAGCCGGTGTTCCAGTCCCCGTCGCAGGCGGCAGCGACCCCAACGCCGAACCTGTCGAAAGTCCTTGAGAGAAAGCCGGTCCCAACTGTTCCCCACCGCCAGCCGCCGGGGCAGCGCTAGCGGGCAGATTTCCCAACCCGGCCGCCTGGGCACCGGGCAGCTGTCCCATACCCCCGGGGAGCCCGCCTAAGCCTCCACCCGATCCAAGGCCCCCCATGCCGCCCCCGCCTGGCATCGAGCCAAGTCCTCCAGTCATAGACGTCAACCCCGGCGGAAAACCAACAGACTCAATGCCACCACCCCCACCACCAGGCATCTGCCCGGCGCCGGGATAAGGGCCCCCGACCACTGGGGCGGATCCCGGTCCTGTCATAGCCGGGTCTCCGTCCTCGCCTTTCGCGGCCCCATGGTGGTGCGGCGTGTGTCCGTTACCGGCGCCGACACCCTGCGGATTGTCAAGGCCGTTGGGGTTTCCGGGGTCTCCGTTCTGTGGTGGGTTGTCATCACCTAGTCCAGATCCCTCTTTGCCTGTTGGTACGGCTATTCCGCCGCCGCTGTGGGGCAAGACGGGGTCTTGAGGTGCCGGACCGCCCAGGTGCGAGGTTAGCGCCTTGATATCCCCGCCTGCAGTTCGCTGGAAAACCCCGGCCCTCGCGGTAGCGGCTCCTAGCAGGCTGGTGGTCAGGGAACGTGCGTGCGTGTGCCAGCGAGCCACGATCTCGTGTTGTTGTATCGGGTTTTTCGCCTGCGCCAGTTCAACGTTGGCTCTCACGACAACGTTCTGTTGGGCGGCTTGCGCGTCACGGTAAACACCCGCCACTCCATTGAAGTAATCCGCTGCAGCGCTGTAGATCCCCGCCATGCGCCCATAATCGGCAGCCAATTGGCGATTTACTTCGTGGCCCGCTTCCCAACCAGGCGATTGTGCAGCCTCTTCCCGCATCGCGTTAGCAACTTTGAGCCGCCGCTGCAGCTCACCGACTCTCTCCGCCAACGCCATGTAGTGGGCGGCGTGAATCTCTAACGGCTCCGCTGCCGGCGGCACCATATCCGGAGTGATGATGACGTTCCCAGCGATACTGGTTGCGGGCACGTCCGCCACAGCTCCCGTTGCAAGCAAGTGAGTCACGCGACTTGCACCCCGTCTCGGGGTTGTTCGGCAGCCTTGCGGCTGCGTCCCTTCCGTGCTTCACAGCCACCGGCCGGGCGAGGCCCGGTCTTACGGTCGGCTCCACGCTTGACGGCGGCCCCAACTGGGCCGACGACGCTAAGTGTTTCCTCGTAGCGTGCGAGGTTAATCGCGGCGTTGTCATCACGCTGGTGGATGACCGAACAGTCGTCGCATTGCCACTTTTCGTCCCACCCGATGTCCTGCACATGCCCGCAAGCGTGGCAGGTTTTCGACGACGGGAACCAGCGGTCAGCGACCACCAGCTGCGACCCGTACCAGACCGTCTTGTAGGACAAGTGCCGGCGCGGTGCGCCCAGCGCGGCATCCGACAGTCCGCGCCGTCTGGCGCGGGCACCCGGCAACCCTTTTTGCCGCAGCATCCCCGCCGCGTCCAAACCTTCAACAACGATCCGGCCGTGGGTTTGAGCCAAACGCGTTGTCAGACAGTGGAGGTGGTGGGTGCGGACATCGTTGACCCGGCGATGCAGCCGGGAAATCTCGATGGTGCGCTCACGGTAGCGCCGCGAGCCTTTCGTGCAGCGCGAGCGGGCACGGCTAACGCGCCGCAACTCTTTGAGCGCCACCTCGAGTGGCCGTGGATTAGGCACCTGGTCGAGCACTGCGCCGTCCTCGTCGGCGACCGTCGCCAGCCGGCGCACCCCGACATCGACACCAACCCGCGAACCAGGTGACCTGACGCTGGGTTGTTGCGGGCGTTGAATCAGCACGCGCACACTCGCATCCAGGCGGGTGCCGTTGCGGCGCACCGAGATCGCGAGCACCCGCGCCCGCCCGGCACGAATCAGGCGTTCAATCCGGCGGGTGTTCTCATGCGTGCGAACCATGCCGATCACCGGCAGCGTGACGTGCCTACGGTCTGGCTCGACCCGCATCGCACCGGTGGTGAAGCACATCCGATCAGCATCGCGGCCCTTGCGTTTGAAACGCGGGAACCCAACCCTTTTACCGGCCCGTTTACCCGACCTGGATTGTTGCCAGTTCCAGTACCCGTCCACCGCGGCCGCGATGCCGTCGGCGTAGGCCTCCTTCGAGCACTCCGGCCACCACACTGCGTCGGTCTCAGCGTTGACACACACGTCGTTCTTGACCGTGTTCCAGCGCTTCCGTAGCACCCGCAGCGACGGTTTCGCTGTCTCGATCCTGGTGGCGTGCCAGGCCTCGATATCGGCCTTCAGAGCCGCGACCGTCCAGTTGTAGGCCTTACGCCGCGCACCGAAATGCCGTGCCAACGCCACGGATTGCTCGGCGGTCGGGTCAAGGGTGAACCGGAACGCCTGCACCGACCACTCCTCGGGCACCTCGAACCGACCCATCACAACCAGTCCTCGCCATCCTCGCCGCACGCCGCGCACTCGCCGTCGTTACATGCGTCGCAAAGCCCACCGGAATCGATGGTGAAAAGGAACTCCGCACCGCAGCAAAAGCACGAAAACGACGTGTTCAGCACGCCCATCCTCATACCCATTACCGCCATGCCTCCGTTCCTACAGGACACCACCGACAACTAACGACCACTCAACCCGCAACAGCTGGCACCCCCTCCTCATTGCTACCGGCAAGCGGCGTTGACCTTGTCCTCTGCGGTATTTGCACGACCGATCGCCGCATTTCGCAAGCTGCCCTTGCGATGCGTGGTGGCGTCTTCCATATCCGAGCTGGCCGCAAGGTAATCGTCGATCCCTGAGCGGATCGCCGCCGGCGTACCGGCCGGGAGTTCGCGCCGCAGATACGCGCTTTCCACCAAGATCACCCGCGCCTCATTGGCCAAAGCCTCCTGAGTGACAGGATCATTCCAATCAGCTGGAGCATGGGCCACCGCGTTGGTGGCGTCGTCCATGGTCGTAGCCGCGTTCCCCCACAATTCGCATGCCCTTGTGCGTGCGGCCGTCACCTGATCGGCACTTGGTGCAGGTGGCGACCACGGCAGCACGACTGTGGTGCTGGGAGCCTTAGACGGGGTCATGAACGCCACTACCGCAAGCGCCGCGGCCGCGACCGACAGGGCCAACACCGCCGCCGAACCACCCAGAACGCCGCGACCCGGCCCTGCCGGCGGTGGTGGCGGAGGTGGAACCTGTGGCATACCGGGCGGTGCCGGTGTTCCCGCTTGGGGCGGGTGAAGAGTGGCGGTCATATGCTCACCACCGGATGCGGCGTCAAATCCTCTGCGTTCTGATTGTCGGTCTCCACGTCCGCGGTCAACGATCGATCGTTGCGCTGAGCAACCTTGCCACCACGCGGTCCCAGCGCTGCGCCGGCGCCGCCCACTTGCTGGTCCACCCCTGCGCTTGCTGCCACGCTCGGAGCCCACATCGATGCCACATGAGCGCCTCCGACTGCCGCGACCGCCGCGCCATGGGCTGCCTGCTCGACCACGGCCGCAGGGAACTCCACGGCTGCCGAACCAGTCAGCGTGTTCGCCGACTCCGCCGCGGCCGGCATGACCTGCAGAACGTCATCAGTTTGCATCACTCACACACCTTGTCGAGTTGATCTCCCGCATTTCTAACCGCGAGCACGAACGGCTGGGCGTCGTGGTCGGAAAGCTCGCGGGTATTGGCGTCGACCAACGCGATCACAGCGGTGATGTAATTGTTGATCGCATCTAGGACGTTCTTAGGGGTAGCGGGGGGAAGATGCTGTTGCATGTACTGCGTTTCCAGCATCGCAACCAGTTGGAAATTGCCTAGGGCAGGATGGTACTGAGGCGATTGCCGGTCCCGCGCTGCGTCGAAAAAATTCCGTTGAGCAGCGAGCATTGATTGGTCTGCGGTATCGCTTGCGCCGCAGGCTTCCTTTTTGGCCGCAGCGACTTGGTCTGGGCTGTAGCTCGGCGGTGGTGGGGGCGGCGCGGTGATCGTGGTGGTTGTCGCGGCTGGGGTTGATTGGCTCAACTTCACCGCACTCATCACTGTTGCGCTCAGCGCCAACAGCAGCGCCAGAGCCAGCATTACCGATACCGCGAGCCAGCCCGGGCGGCGCCTCGGGTACGCAGGAGGCGGTACAAGGGGTTGCGGGGGCGGCAGGTAGCTCGGTGGCGGCGGCATCACCGCGGCACCGGTCGGCATGCCGGCACTACTGGTTGAGATGGGCGGGCCGCCGGATACAGCTGGATAGCCCGGCTGCCCAACTGCCTGCGGATTCATGCAAATCAGAGTACTGGCGTGCGGCGACATCGGGCTACCATTGCGCGCGAATCTGAGACGAAACAGGTGTTCAAGTGGCGGTCCAGATTTCGCTCTGAGGATCGATGAACGCTTGCACAGCGGCGTCGAGCGCCTCCTGGTCTTGGCCGCCTCCCACGCTCGCTGTTTCCTCGGCCGCGGCGCTGACTGCCTCGTCGATGGTGGTGTTGATCAGCTCAGCCAACGCCCCGTGTGAGTAGCGGGTGGTGCAACCCTGTGCCAGTGACAGCGACGTGAGTTGTCCGTGCGAGTTAACCGACAACACGACGTCACCATCGCCGCCGATGGCTTCCAGATCGATGCCATCCATCTCCTCGAGCAGCTTGGAAAGCATCGTCGACACCCGTTCCATGCGCGCAATGACGTTGGCGGCTAGATTCTTGTCTGCCTCATAGCCGCCGTATTCATAGACGGTCAACGGACCCCCCCAACGTCGTCGGAAGCTATGTCATGCTGCAGCGCGGACAAGGCAGTCGACACACGATCGATCCGCGCGATGGCCGCGGCGATCAGAAACCCGTTGACGGTCACTGGGAGTCGCCGCCGGGGTCGGGGTCGACGGGTCGGCTGCGTGATCTGACGGTCACGGTGCGCTTGGGCCCGCCTTTGGGGTTCGCAGCGGCATCGACGGTGGCCGTGTGCCGAATTGGGTCGCCGCGTTCGCCTTTGACCGGTTCGGAATGAGGTTGCGCCGGCATCTCGATCGACTTATCTGGGTTTTTGACTTTGCGGTTCGTGGCACCGCTGCCGGCCCCCATGCCCCCCATCGGTGGCATGAACATCGGCGGGCCGCCCATACCGCTCTCGGCGGCGGCACCGGTGAAACTCGGGGAGCCGCTCGCGCCGGCCAAAGGTGGTGACGTTGAGGCGGCGACACCCGTTCCGGAGATTGCTGACGCCGCGGGTTTGAGATCAGCGCCGCTACTTGCCGCTGGGGTGGTAGCGCCGTCGTCACCGCTGCCTGCGCCGGCACCACTGCCCAGGGAGTCTGCTGGCTCAATTTTGGCGGCGTCTTCGACAGCGTTCTTGCCCGCCATTCCTTGTGCTAACCCTGCGACGCTCTGAGTGGCTTGCTGGGCCAGCCCCTGCAGCTCTTGGCCCAGTTTCTGCGGTATCTGAGTGGCCATGCCAACTCCGGCGCCCAGCACGCCGGTCAGCATCGACGGCAAGGATGACGCCATTGCCGGCATCGAGCCCTCTCCCGTCGGCGCTAGCGGGTTAGCGGCGGGATCAGCATCTCCTGGGTCGAGACCGTCGAGGTCGCTGGGGTCGGTGCTGGGGTCGACGTCGCCCGCGTGGCCAGTGCCCGCATGATCGCGGGTCGGTTTGGGATCGGCTCCCTGCGGGGTCGTCGATGTCGGGGTGTCCCCTTGTCCGGCACCAGGTTCCACGATGACTGGGGCTGGTGGTGGCCCGGGCGGAGCCTCAGGTATCTGCTCGCCAGTGTGGTAGCCAGCGGCCACTATCTGGGTGTGGCTGGTTAATTGGGTCAAATTGGTGTGCGCCTTGGCCACCGCGGCCGCTGATCCGGGACTGGGATAGGAACTGTTGAGTGCGATCGCGTTGTGCAGTTCGCGGTGTCGGTTAGCGAACTCTGTGGTCGTCGGCGTCGCCTGTTTGACCTGAGTGAATCTGTGCTTGTGGTTGTCGGCTAGCTTTGCGACGGCGTCGGCATGGCGGGCCATCTCCTGCGCCCAGTCGGCGTAACGAGTCAACGCCGCCGTAATGCGTGGTGCCGCTTCCCCTTTGAGATGTTCACCGACCGTTGCCGCCCCGCGGCGGGCCGCTTGCGCGGCAGCGCTGAATCCTTGTGAGAGGGCGGCGCAGTCTGCCACAAACGGATCCCCAGCCGCGGGCTGGCCCGCTTCCATGATCGCCGCCGTCGCTTCGGCTGGGCGTGGTGCCGGCGGGGCGATCGGCACATCCGCAGCGACCAGGTTAACGGTCACCGCGGGGGTGAAGGCCGGCTTGGGGGGCGCAGGGTTACCGTGCAAGCTCACCACGGATTGATTGGCCTGGTCCATCTCCCCATATGCCAGTGCGGACTGTGTGATCGCCGCGGCGCCGGCCGCAAGGACCGCCGACCCGTCAGTGGCGCGCGACGCCATCACCCCGGCGTGTTCACTGAGGCGCGCGGCCACGCTCGCTGATGTCTCGTCGGTGGCCAGCGGGGGATGCACCGGCAGTTGGGTGCCGAGCTCGGCGAGGGTCTGCGCGGCGGCGACTAGGCCCGCGACCGCACTGTGCAGTCCTGCGACATCGACCTGCAGCACCACGGCATCCCCTCCCCTACTGATTTTTTGCTGACGTTGCGCTGAGTTGTCTAGAAATCGATCAGGGCCTCATAGCTGGCAACTTGGTCCTCGGTGGGCAACGCGGTCGACACCGTCACGTGTTGGGCCTCCCACTCTTGGCGTAGCGCCAACTGAGAGCGTAAATGAGCCAGTGTGTTCAATTTGATGATGCGGTTAGCCAATTCGGCGTCGCTGAGCTGCATCGCCGCCGCCTGAAGCTCCACGCCTAAAGAGTTTCCGCTACGGCCTACCGCCACCACGATCGAGTCATCGCGACTGACGGCCTCGAACACGACGGTGTCGTAGTCGGTCGACGGCGCCTCAGACATGACGCTAGTCCGTGGAAATCGTCAAGTTGGCGCGGTTTTCAGCGTTCATCTCCGCCATCTGCGCTGCGCCGGTGCGAAGCTGCCGGGCCATGGCCGCGTGCCGCTCTTGTTGGTCGCGCAAGGCGGTTTCGCGGTCGTTGACGGCGGCCACCGCAGCACGACGGGCCTCGTAAAACAGTGGTCCCCACGATTGGGCCGCGGCCACGGTGCGGGCATGGTCAGCACGGGCCTGCGCGCACGCCTCGGCAGCGCGCTCGTGGGCGATCGCCCACTGAATCAGCTTGTCGGTGCTGACCTGCAAGGCCTGCTCGTTCACGGTCATTACGGTACTCCCTCGCGTTGCTGTAGAAGGTCGCTTAAGTGGTCGACGGTGCGGGCGCGGTGGCTGCCGCGGCGACCGTTGTCGGTGTTGGAGCCGACACTCGGGTCCACCCCAAGAAATTCGGGCCAGTCTCGAGTTGGTCGATCGGCGTGACCTGGCCGTTGAGCCAAACATGGTCTTTGTCGAGGGCCATGACGCGATGATCGGTGTATTGGCCCACGTCGCCGAATTGCAGCCGCGAGGGAGCCATGGGCGCATTCACCGGGGAACCCAGCGGCGGTAGCTGAAGATTGGCTCCTGCAAAGGCATCGTCGATGCCGTCTCCGGAGAGCACCGCCCGCCCGGCCTGTGCGAGTGCAGCATTGGACGCTGTTCGCACCGACTGGTCGGGCAATTGGATCTGTGTCGTCGGCGTCGGCGTCTGCCCCTGCGCTGCAGGCGCTGATGGTGGCGGCGTGGCGCCGCTGCCGGCGTCTTCTGTGCCCGCTTTGTCCCCTTTGCCGCCTTTGTCTCCTGGATCGTGCAGTCCGGCTGGCTGCGTCTCGTCGTGAGATTTGTCGTCACTGTGCGAGTCGGACGGGTCTTTCAGCGCGTTGGCGTGCTCTTCAGCGGCTTGATCGGGATCGTGGCCGCCATCGCGTAGCGCTCCGCCGAGCGCGGAACCCAAATCGCCCAACCCGCCGCCACCGAGCCCACCGCCGCCGCCGAGTGAGGGAATCGCTGAACCAAGTGCGCCCGGCAGCGAGCCAAGAGCACCCATCGCCGGTCCCGCCATCATGCCCAGCCGCGACATCAATGGATCCGATGCCAGCCCGTCAAGCAGTGGGTCATTGCCACTGCTTGTACCGTCGCCGGTCCCAGCGGGCGTATCCCCGCCGCCACCCGCAGTGGGGTTGGTGGCGCCCGGGTTAGCGTCTGGGCCCGTGGTGTGAGGGTCCTCGCCGGAGTTCTTGTTTTGCAACGCCTGATAGCGCGCCGAGAGACCATCCAACACCCGCGCTTGTGAATCTGAGTCCAGCCCAGCGTTTTTCAACACGTTGAGGATGTCGCCGGTTTTGCCCTGCAAAAATTCTGCCAGCTGCTGCTGGCCGGTCGCAGTATCTAGCGATGACCCCAACTTGTTGACCTGGTCGATGATGTCTTGCTGCAAGCTTTGCAGCCGCTGACGGCCCTCAGTGCTCGAACTCGAGGCCTTAAGCACCGCGTCGGCCAGCTTGTCATCAGCGTCATTGAGCGCCGAATGGTTCTTGGCCAGCGCCTCGTCGAGGCGCTTGGCTGCCTCGGCCCCAGCCCCGCTTAGCCCCGGTGGCGGTGGCGTCCCGGCCGGGGTCGTCGGCCCTGGCGATCCCGGAGGGGGTGCAGGCGGCGGCGGCGACGCGGGTTGATCGCGGCCCAGCGCCTTATTGATTTCAGGCATCGGAGCCGTATCAGGGTTAATACCCATGTAGGTGAGCCTGGCCCGGTCGAGCTTGGTCAGCTCATCTCGCGACGTGAACGGTGCCGTTGGAGCGGGGTCCAGTGGCACCGGGCCGCCCGGTACCGGGTTTTGGGGAAACGGTGCCCCCAATACCTCGGATACTCCACCCAGCACTTGAGACAGCGCTACATCGGCCCAGCCAGTCATGTTCGGGACGATAAGTCCCGGGTCGACTGAACCGCTACCAACAACGGCACATTCACGAAAAACCGGCTGCCACAGCATGTCCACGCGGCCTGTCGACTTTTGTTGTCTTTCAAGACACGCCGCACCAGATGCGCGGTAGTACCGCGTCGGCGGTGTAACACTTTGCGCGATAGCACCACCTGTCCCAACGGAAGGAACGCCTCGCCATCGCCGATAACGGCAACTATTCCATGTGCCGCACCAACCGTCGAGCGTCCTCAACCCGCCTATGGCACAAACGCTTTCGGTGCTCACACCAAGCCAACACCACGGCCAGGCGCCTGTCCCGGCAGACACAGAGCCGATTACCGCGCCTGCCACCCGCACGTCGCGGGTATCGGCGACCACACCGACCACCACGGCCACGCAACCGCGACGGCCAAACCAGCATCGACTCAAGGAGGGATACCTAGCGCCGCGAGCCAAACACCCGCGCCCGCCCGGTCTTTCGGGCCGACGCCGCACATCTCAATAGCCGGAGTGACTGACCGCTGACATGACAAGAGCCCCGCCTCTGGCGGGGCCCGTGTCTGAGGTTCGAACTGAGGGCCAACTCAGTTCTGGGTCTTCACCCATCTCCCCGAAGGGACGTGTCTTGCCTGACTCGTCTCACGGTAGCGCATGCCTGTCTGCCTTGCCAGACCATCACGCGCTTCGTGATCAACTTTTGTTCCCACGCCGCAAAAACGGCTCGACCCTGCCGTATCGCGGCTGCACCGCTATTCGGGCGCGCCGCGGCGTCATCCGCACAACACGGCTAGCCGAGGTCTTGGCTATTCGGCGTGGACACCGTTTGCGTGGCGCTGTCCTCCCCCAGCCCAGCGCGTTCGTCAACCTTGAACTCGAAGCAGACGCCTACGCGGGCGTCCCCTGCTGGAGCGCCGGACCCACCAAGTGGGCACACATCACAGTCGCTGTGGCCTACGACCTGCACTACCCCACAATCCGGCCGCAGATGTGCGACGGCGGCATCGCCAAAAAACCGCTGATCATCATCGCCGCAGCCATGGCCCACTACGCCGACTGGGGCACCGGGCGCAACTGCCGGGCCACCAACGATCAACTCGCTGCCCGGACTGGCTTTCACCTACGCACCATCCAGCGCGCACGCGAATGCCTGCGACTGCTCGGCGTAGCCACCGAAATCCTCCGCGGCCGCCAACGCACCTACACCGAACGGATGGCCTCCTGGCGCATGGGCGATCGCCACCGCGGCTGGGCCTCGGTCTGGGCGCTGCACGACAACGCCCAGATTAACCGCGTTATTCACAACTTGTCACCCCATCTGGAACGGTCCCGACTAACCACAAGAACCTCACCTCACAAGAAACTGTTCACTACCCACGCGGGCGCAAGCGCCCGGAAAGGCGCCGCTACGCGCCGCCTCAGCCCAGACAAGGACGGACAACGCCTGGCGGCGCGCTGGCGCGCCGAGGCCCACGCACCGCCCTGGGCTCGCCGCTATGGCATCAGCAGCTGGGCAGCGATGCTCGCAGCCCCGGCCGCCGCCGGCTGGACACCGCGCGATCTCACCGCACTTGTCGGCGATTGGCTGGGCACCGGTCACCGGATACCGAGTAATCCGCATCGTCCGATTGCCCTGCTCGGCACACTGCTGGCCTGGCATACCAGCCACAACAGTCTCCAAGACCGCCCCGCCGCGCTCGACGAGGCGCGCGAAGCCGCCGAAGTCGCCGCTGCTCGGGAGCGCGTTAGTCAGCAGCTCGCACAGCGCACCACCACCCAGCAGGCACGAGATGCTGCGCGTGCCGCGTTAGGCGGTGATGGTCACCAGGCCGCCCGTGCGGCCGCGGCCGCCGCGGCGCGAAACGCCGCCGCACGCCGCACCATCAGCGCAGCCGCCGAAGCGGCTGTTGTCGATGCTGCAGTCCGGCGCGCCCGCGGTCTCAACTAAGCCGTGCGGTGCGTGCAGTTAGGCCGACAACAGCTCTGGCGTACCGAGCAGCGAGGTCGCTGTCTGGCGGATCAATTCCACCGGATCCAATCCCTGCTGCTCAGCCACCGGCAAAAGCTCGGTCAACAGATCGCCATACTGGCGAATCAGGTCCGGCAACTTGCGCCCGGCCACCGCCTCAAGCGCCTCGAGCTTGTCGGTGTCATAACGCACCTGAAGCCGATCCACTTTTTTCCGGGTCTCAGACCCCTGGCGCTTCTTGCGGCGCAACGCCTCGGCGTCGTGGGCCCCGCTGTGGTGCCTCAGGGCAGGCTGGCTGCTCATTGCGACTCCTTCGCTCCAATGTGACCGCCGGCGCGCACGGTGGTCTGCGCACGTAAGTAAGTCCAGCCCGAGACGGCAGGTCTGCTCGCTTCACCATCCGCACTCATGTAAGGATGTGCTTTCACTGCATCACGAGCTCGCGCAGGCCTCAGCAACCGACGTAAAACCGCTGATGAATCGCGAGAATGGGCAGCGCCGCCGTGGCGCCGCGAGTCCGGGCAGCTCATCGTCATGTAAGTAAGTCTCCCATGCCGGAGCTGACCGGTGGGAAAATTCGAGCGCGTGTCACCAAGATTGCGCTGATCTCTTACTTACATACGACGTCTTAGGCACAATAGAACCGTGTCAGCGCCAAGCAAACCGGAAGGCTACTCGTTGGCCGACGCCGGCGAGCTGCTCGGCGTCACAGCCCAACGAGTCAGCCAGATGCTGAGCGCCGGAAAACTCAGCGGCCCGCACTATCCACACAAGCGCGTCCCCAAACATGCAGTTCGCGTCTGGAAATGGTCATTAGACCAAGAGCTGGCCCGCCGGCAATCCACTCCCTCACCACGTTCCGCCCACCACCAACCCGACCCGGCCGCCGACCGCGATGTCTTCGCGCAATGGTGGGAACGTCAAGAAGCGCGCGTCAACGCCGCCGCTCACGAACTTAAAGTCGCTGCCGATCTGGCACGCCAACAGGCCAGCGAAGACCGCAAGAAAGCCCGCCAGCTGATGTCCAAGCTGGCACGAGTCACGATCCAGCAAGCCGAACTGATCGAGCAGTTAAAGGACGATCTCGCAGTCGATACCGAGCGCACCGAACGCATTCTCGACGCGTACTCCGATGCCTTGACCCAACTGCTGGCCCCCGACACGATCGGACCGCTCTAGCCAGGCTGGTCGATGGCAGCTACCGCGGCGTCGAGGGCAGCCGGCGTCCCGGCGTCGACGACGCGGTCGACGGTGTCGTTATCCAGCGCGTACACCCCGTCGATGGGGCCGTTTTCCAGGTATTGACGGACAGCTTCAATCTTCCAGTCGGCGTGGGTTGAATCGCCCATCCGCGACAGCTGTTCGGCGTGCAGCCGCTGGCGAGCCTCGTCGGCGTCACGGCCGCTGACTGACCAATCAGCGCCCGGATACCGGGCGATCCAGTTTCCGTCGGCCTGTTCGGTCACAGAAGGCCTGAACACGAACGAGACGTTGCGCTGCACCATCACCCGTTCGATATCTGCTTGCGTTTCGACGTTCACTACGGCATCCCTCCGGTGATGTCGATGGGCGAATGCCGCCAAATGATCGAGCCGTCATTTTGCAGGAATTCGCAGATGTATCCCCCCACGATAGCTGGGCTGCACCAAATGATGTATCCAACAGGAGGTTTCAGTGCAATCTGAGCTACCACGGGGCCCTCAGCCTGGTAACCCGCAGCAGCGGCATCGATGCGGGCCGCGAGCTCGGCGTTGTGTTCCTGAAAGTTCTGCACCAACCCTTTGGCCCTGTTGAGCTGACCTTGCAGATAGGTGGCCAACTCCTGCTGGCCCGCGGCGCTGCGAGCGCGCGGCGCTAGCGCGTCAACTCCGGCGCGGGTCTCGGCGATCAGGCTGTCCATGCTGTGTGCGCCGGCAGCTGCAGCCTGGCCGGTGGTGACGAACGCCGGAGCGATCTGGGCATCAGCGGTGCGCGCATTATCCAACCGTTGCAGCCGCTCGTTGTTGGCTGCGCGATACACAGGCCCGGCCACACCGTGCCAATCCGAAGCCGCGGCTTGGCCGGCCTCAGCCACGGCCTGGCGGCCAGTGACCAACGCCTGCGGGGATGGCCACCGCCCGTCGATCGGTGAGGATCCGAACAGCCTGCGAGCATCGCTCAGCGCGCGGCCAGCCTGCACTATCAGCTCGTCCAGAGACATACCGCCAGTATCACCTCCTCGTGGACGCCGTAGGGGCCCGTTGTGCTCATCTGGCTCGGGCGCGCAGGCGTATTTGGAGTTGTTGGCGCACCTCGGCCTGGATATCCGCGCGGACCGTTGCGCCGACTTCCAGGGTCGCTGCCAGGCCGTAGCGAACAGGTACGGACAGGCTTCCCGCATCGACTCGGCAGTCCACGTTGATCTCGAGTGCGTCGCCGGCGGCGAATGCGACGGCGCGATCTCCTTCGAGGATTTCGTGCTGGACGGTGCCCTTGCGGGCAGCCCAATACTCAGCTTCGGTGCGCTCAATGCCAAGGGCATCACCGGGTGGATCAAAAGACAACCGCGCCATCCGGTGCTGACGCGTGCGGGTGTTGACCTGCGACAACCAGCTCAGGGTGATCGTCAGGCGACGCCAGTCGGTGGTGGCCACCAGACTGGGCGGCAGCGGAAAAAAGAACGCCTGGCGCTGACCTGCTGAAATGGACCCGGCACCAACGATGAGCACTTTGTGCGATGCGGCGCTAACAATGCGGTCACCCTCCACGGCGCCGTAGCCGAGAAGCCGCGATACACCGCGGCGGCTTAAGTCCATCCCGGCGATCACCTGTTCCAAGCCGTCGCGCATCGGGCCCCAACTCGCAGCATGCACGAGCAGCGTTTTTGCCAGCACGGGGTGGTATTCGGCTGCCGGAAAAGGGGGTTCGCCCGGTTGCGGTTCGAGCGATTCAAGGACGTCAAAAATGCCGTCGACTGCGCGGGTCGCCAAGGCCGTGGCGTTGCTGGTGCCGTGGGTGTAGGCCGTGGCGTTGATGGCCCCTCCTGGACCGGGTGCGGCGACGCGGGTGCCCGGCCCGGTCACGGTGGTCTCGGCCGGATACAGCGTTGTTGCTCCTTCGGCGGCGACGGGGCGTTGATGCAGGCTACGCCCGCCGGGCAACAACACCTCGGGCTTGACGGAGTTGCGATGACCGAAACCCACAGGACTGTAGAGCGCAGGCATTCCCGCTTCGGCCGCGTCGAGGACGGTGTCACTTGTCGGCGCGGTGGCCGCGTCGGCATGCAGTGCACCCACGCTTATGACGTTGACCGCCTCGGCCGGCGATAGGACTCGCCGGTGGCGGGCGCGTTCGTAGATCCCGGTGGCCACGGCGCTGCGCAGCGCAGCGGGGTCGGCCAGGCAGACCGCGGGGACCTCGACTTCGATGGAGTGGTTTCCGGCGCTGACCAGGATCAGGACGTTGTAGCGGTGTGCGAGCCAGTCCAGCAGTTTGGCCAGTGGGCTGATCCGGCGCACGAACATCTGAACGGGATCGCCGATGGATAGATTGACGACTCGTACGCTGGGAGCTTGGGGCTGGCCGGACCCGTCACCTTCGAACATTCGTCGAAAAGCCTGGTGGACGAGGTCGACCAAGAGCCGGTCACGCAGGACGACTTCCTCGTCGAGGCCGAACGGGTGCGGCTGCATGATCGGGCGAACGTAAACGCGCCGTGCCGACGAGGTCCCGATGGCGTTGAGGTCTCCGTGGGATATCAGTGAGGCCATCGCCGTGCCGTGCTGCATTTGAGCGCTCGTGTAGGAGTCTGCAACCTGATCGGGATCGTCGATGACCAACCGCCCGTTGAGGGCGATGTGTCCGGCCATAGGAAGACCGTCCAGCAGGGCCACCCGCGGAACGTCGCTGGTGGGCGTAGCCGTGAACAAGTCTGGATCCAGGGCGTCGTCTGAGGCACTCACACCGGGAACGGACATGGGCCGAGCCGGCGACACGTACATGATGGTGTCGGTCATCAGCAGCGCGATTGCTTCTGGTCCGCGCTCGACAACCACTTCTACCTGGCTGTATGGGATGTCGGCGAGGATCGCGTGATAGGCGATACCGTCCAGTGCCGCCTCAGTGATGACCTCTCCCCCGGCCTCGGTGACGATTGCGCGTACGGTTTGTTCGGCCTCGGTCCTGCGCTGCGGGTCTTGGCGGTACCAAAGTTCGATCTCCACGCGTGCTGCGCTCGCGGATTGCCCGACGGTGGCAACATCCTCACGCCACTGCTCGAGTAGCCCTGTTTCGCGGATGCGGTCCTGGGGACCCCACCGCCGGATCTCGCGCAGCAGTTCGAACACGTTGCGCAGCGGGGCCAAGCCAGTTGGCATCTTCCCAGCACGATCCTGTTGCCAGCGTTCGAACAGCGATAGCAGTTCGGTGACGGCTTGAGCGTTGGACATGACCACATACAAGCTGTCAGTGACCGCGTCATCGCTGCGCTCACCTGCGCGGATGGCGTGGAAATCGTCGTCTGACTCGAATTCGTCGCCATCAATTTCAAGCAGAAATTCCAGACCAGGCACTCGGGCGGCGGCACGCGCGAAGGCTGCCACAGTGTCGGCCAGGTCGAATACGACCACCAGTTCGGGATCGGCTTCGGTGGTGGCGTCCACCACGTCGGCGCGACCTGCCTGCAGCGCTTGCTGCAACGCGGTGAATTGTGGTTGCAGGCGCTGTTGTTGGCGGGCTGGACCAGGGCCGACAACCCCGGGTGGGGCAAAACGCGAGACGCCAGCAGGGATCGGCGCCGAAGTCGGTATTCCAAAGGATAGGGGTGGGCGAGGCGAGGTCACGGCTCCCTCGTGGCCTGACGCTGTTTTAGACGGTCTCGCACGATGTCTTCAATCCGACCGTCTGGTAGCGACAGCACATGCCGGCGCATCACGTCCTGGGCGAACTGCTCAATGTCGGCGTAGCTGGCCCCGGCGAGCTTGTCAGCCAGGGTGCGAGGGGCCAACCCCAGGGTGCCGCCGAGCTGCACGCGCAGCCGTTCGATGAACTGCGTGGCTTGGGTACGCGAGGGCGGCTCTAGCGACAACTGCAGCTGAAAGCGGCGCCATGCGGCGCGATCGAGCAATTCCCCGTGGTTGGTTGCGCAGATCGCCACGACATGCGACGGGAGCCGGTCAATTTGCAGCAGCAACGTGGAAACAACCCGTTTGATCTCTCCGGTTTCGTGGGTGTCGGCGCGTTCTTTGGCGATGGTGTCGAACTCATCGAAGAACAAGACACAGCGGCGGGTGCGCGCAAATTCGAAGACATGATCGAGCCTGCTGGTCGTCTCACCGAGGAAACTCGACACCACTCCCTCGTATCGCACCACGTAGAACGGCACCATCAGCTCCGCCGCGACCGCTTCGGCCAGCGATGTCTTACCGTTGCCGGGCGGACCTTCAAGCAGCACACGATTGCGCGGTTCCAGTCCATGGCTGCGCAGCAACTCACTGCGATGGTGTTCTTCGATGACTTCGCTGATCGCAGCGGCGAGTGCCGGAACCATCTGTACATCGGCGAGCCGCCGCTTGGGAACAATCTCCTGCACGAGGTCGGCGACTTGCCGCGCCGAATCGTCGCGAGTGAGCAAACTGCGCGCTCCGGCTGTCGTGATCAGCTCTGAAAGTCGATCGGCGACGAGGTGGTGTTGATTGCTGCGTTCCTCGGCGATGATCGCTTCGACGAGCATGCGAAACCGTGCAGTGTCGCCACGTTGTTGGGCCTCCACCAAATCAACGACCAGGTCCGACCTCGCCACAACCCCTCCTTCGTGCACGACACCCGCCAGCCCAAGTGCAGCCACCCGGTGCTACGTGAATCATTCCAGACCACGGCGTCAAGACCAGTCAGGTCCGGTCACGCGCCGCGAAAAGTTCTACGCCCAGGGCGCGGCGTTTCGTTCAGGTCAATTCGGCGCCGGGATGGGCGGCGCGCTCATTGCGCCTAGTCCCGAGACGATGCCTTACCGGGACAATCACCGTGCCCCGAGCTTCTGGCCCGTCAGGTCGGCGCCTGGTCTGCGCTGCCCGCTCCCCCCGGGCCACAACGTGTCCCGCAGCCGGTGCGCACCGGGCCGGGCTGAGAGCATCAACGCGCACTGATCCGGGTCTCGTGCAGTCAGCCTTGAGCACCGCGGCCAGGCCCCCTCCGCTCCCGGCCACTAGCAACAACTGCGACACCCGCGCTTCGTAATCGTCGGATGTCGTGGCCCCGCTCCGGGTCTCAGCCGATCCAGTTTTCCGCGGAAAACTAGATCATTAACACGCAAAGGCACAGGTACGCCAGGTTATTAGTACTACTAATAACCGCAAAGCGCCCCCGAAGCGCCACGCACTCACCGTCAACGTTTGTGCAGTTTTCCGCGGAAAACTAGCGAGATGTAACGCACAATTCAGCGTGTCGGAGAGCGAGCCGTCGCGTCTTCGACGTACTCTTTGGTGGCCGGTTCCCGGAGTAGGTCGCCGTCGCGACCGAAGCACACAAAGGTCTTCTCCCCCATGACTAAAGTTGTCACTGTTTTGAACCAAAAGGGCGGTGTCGGCAAGAGCACCGCCACCGTCAACCTCGCGGCAGTACGCGCCCAGAGGCTGACGGCCGAACTGGACCCCGACGCCTTTTCTCCGGTCGCGGCGGTGTCGATCGACCCGCAGGGCTCGGCCAAATGGTGGGCCAACCGGGTCGACGAACTTCCCTTCCATCTCGTGCAAGCCCACGACGATCCCCTTGAATGGCTCCAGCAACTGAACAACCTGCCAGGCATCGTCGAGGTCTACGTCGATACCGCGGGTTGGTTCGACCTCGACCCGGACTCCTCCGGAGACGGTCTCGGTGATGGCTACTCCGCCGATGCACTGCGGACTGTCCTCGACGTCACCGACGAAGCGATCGTCCCCGTGCTGCCGGCGCCGATGTGCTTTGACCCGACCGCCCGCACGATCCGTAAGCTTCTCGAACCACGCAACATCCCCTACCGGGTGTTCATCAATGACTGGGATCCGCGCGACGGCGAACACTGGCTGGAGCAAACGCAGAAGTTCGTTCGCGGACAGGGATGGCCCTTAGCCGAGACAGTAGTGCGGCACTACAAGATCCACACGAATGCCTCCAGCGAGGGCATCGTGGTCACCCAGTACAAGAAGAGTGGCTCGGCAGCCAACGCCGCGGCTGACTTCTACAAGCTCGCCGACGAACTGAACATGGTAGGGGTCCGATAGTGGGCCGCGGTGGTGTCAAGACGTTCGATGCGCTCGTTGATGAGGTCGGTGACAAGTCATCTGTTGACGGCAGCGCGAACACTCCCGTCGTGGCCCCGCGATCGGGCATGTCGCGGTCGGTGGCTCTTCGTGATCTGGTGGGTAACCCACACAACCCGCGTGATTCCGTCGGTGACCTTGACGAGTTGGCGTCCATCGTTGAGTTCCAACTACAGCCCGTGGTCGCCGTTACCCGAGGTGCATTTCAAGCGCTCTATCCCGAAACCACCATATCGGCGCGGTGGGTAGTCATCATCGGCAACCGGCGCCTGGCCGCTGCTCACAAGTTCGGCCGCCCAGAGCTCGACATCGTGATCAAAGACGAGCTCGCTAAAGATCGCGCAACGTTGCTCACCGCCGTCATCTCCGAAAACGTCGACCGGTCAGGATTCGACGTGATCGAGGAAGCCAAAGCTGTTGAACGGCTCGTGGGGGAGTACGGCAGCGCTGACGCCGCCGCCGAGCACCTTCGCAAGAGCAAGACCTGGGTGTCACACCGGCGCGCACTACTCAAACTCGCACCGGATCTTCAGGAAGCCACCCGCCGAGGCGATCTGGCGATTCGCGAAGCGCGCACACTTGCCCAAGTTCCGCTCGCGCAACAGGTCGCCCGATGGAACGCCGCCCGCGGCCGACACGGTGACGGTGCCAACGCCCAGGACGACGCCGGGGAGCGCGATTCGGAATCAGCTGCCAAAAACGGCGCCACGACACCGCCGCTGCGCACCGTGACGCGGGCGCTTCGCAAGTTCGACACCGACCCAAGCGCGCTGGCGCTAGCCTTACGCGATCAACTTGGCGATACCGGGGCCAAGCTGCTGGTCACCCAGCTCAGGAAAATCCTGAAATAGCGCGCAGGGGTCAGTTTTCCGCGGAAAACTGACCTATCCATACAGGTCACGAAACATATTCTACGTGCGCCCGCGGCTGAAATCCGCTGGGCGTCAAACGCTTTCACCGCGAGGCATTCGGAACGGCAGGTCATGGTCGCCCCGACAGTGACCCGCGAGGGCTAGCAGCCACGTGCCTGGCGCGCGCTGTCGGCTGTTGCCGGTTGAGTGGTCGGTTGTAGTCGCTGCGGAACAACCCCGAGATGGGGTGCGGGTCGTGTGACCATCGCTACGGCGCGCTGATCGGCGAAGTTGGTGGTGGTGATAGCCGCTTGGGTGGGGTGTGGGTGATACTGCCTGCTATGACCTCGCTCGATGAGCTGGTGGCCGAGGCTGGCCGTGCGCTCGGCGATGGGCGCAGGCTGTTTGGGGCCTCGCCAGTGACGACCGCCGGCTGGTCGTCGACGCCGGCGTTGGTGACTGTTCGCCAGGGTGTGGCCAAGGCGGGGCAGGCCGCTGCTGCTGGTTGGGGTGGGGCGGCCGCCGCGAGTTACGGGATCGCGAACCGGGGTCAGCAGTTCGCTCTCGATGGTGCGATCGGCGGCGATAACGCCACTGGACCGCCGTTGATCGGCAGCGGCCAGAGCGCTGGTCGCGGTGGCGGGCGCATGGATGGGGTGATCACCGATACCCGTTCGGGGGTGGCCGCGATCGCCCCGGCGACCGGGACGCCGGCGGGGAAACGGGAGTTGGTGACTCATCTGCAAGGGCAGCTGGACCGGGCCAAGGAGCTGTTGCGGGTCTCTGAGCGGCGCAACGTTGAGCTGGCGCGGCTGATCCAGCAGGGTTCGGCCGGGTATGGCGGGATGGGCGGTGGCGCCCCGATGGCCGGGGGTGGCGGCCCGATGGGTGGTGCGCCGATGGGCATGGGCGGTGGTGGGGGAGTGGGCAGCCCGCTGGCGTCGCTTCCCGGCCTCAGTAGCGCCCTTTCGGCCCTCGACCGCGGCGACCACCACACCAACCACCACCCTGGCGACGAGCTAACCCTGGCCACCGAACCCGCTGGCCCCAGTGCAGAGCGTGTGCGCGCAGCCATCCGCAAGGCCCTCGATATTGAGGGCATCCACGATCCGGTGGCCCGCGCTCGGTGGGAAGCCGGGATGATGCTGGTCGCCAAGCGCGAGTCCGGATTTAACAACGGCGCTCGAAACCACGACGACAGAAACGCCCGAAACGGGGATCCGAGCGACGGGTCCTGGCAGTTCACCGGGGGGACCTTCCGGCAATATCATCAGCCCGGCACGTCGGGCAGCCGATCCGACGACGTGGCAGAAGCATGCGCGTTCATCAACTATGCCCGTGGCCGCTACCACGTTGCGGTCGATGCGTCGAACCTGGCGGCCAATATCCAACAGGCCGATCCCACCCGTCCACCGAAAGGTTATTAAGACCAAAGTTGGTGGTGGTGATAGCCGCTTGGGTGGGGTGTGGGTGATACTGCCTGCTATGACCTCGCTCGATGAGCTGGTGGCCGAGGCTGGCCGTGCGCTCGGCGATGGGCGCAGGCTGTTTGGGGCCTCGCCAGTGACGACCGCCGGCTGGTCGTCGACGCCGGCGTTGGTGACTGTTCGCCAGGGTGTGGCCAAGGCGGGGCAGGCCGCTGCTGCTGGTTGGGGTGGGGCGGCCGCCGCGAGTTACGGGATCGCGAACCGGGGTCAGCAGTTCGCTCTCGATGGTGCGATCGGCGGCGATAACGCCACTGGACCGCCGTTGATCGGCAGCGGCCAGAGCGCTGGTCGCGGTGGCGGGCGCATGGATGGGGTGATCACCGATACCCGTTCGGGGGTGGCCGCGATCGCCCCGGCGACCGGGACGCCGGCGGGGAAACGGGAGTTGGTGACTCATCTGCAAGGGCAGCTGGACCGGGCCAAGGAGCTGTTGCGGGTCTCTGAGCGGCGCAACGTTGAGCTGGCGCGGCTGATCCAGCAGGGTTCGGCCGGGTATGGCGGGATGGGCGGTGGCGCCCCGATGGCCGGGGGTGGCGGCCCGATGGGTGGTGCGCCGATGGGCATGGGCGGTGGTGGGGGAGTGGGCAGCCCGCTGGCGTCGCTTCCCGGCCTCAGTAGCGCCCTTTCGGCCCTCGACCGCGGCGACCACCACACCAACCCAGATCTAGCTGACACCCACGATGCGGCCATCGGCGGTGGTGGTCCATTAGCGCGCATCGCAGTCAAAGCGGCGCTGACGCGCTTAGGGCGTCCCTACGTGTGGGGAGCCAAGGGGCCCAATCAGTTTGACTGCTCGGGCCTGGTCCACTGGGCTTATGCGCAAGCTGGCATCACCTTGGGTCCAGACACCTACACCCAGGTCCACCAGGGTGCCGCGGTGGGTCACGGACAGGTCCAAGCCGGAGACCTGATCTTCCCTCACGCGGGACACGTGATGCTCGCGATCAGCCCTACCCAAGTGGTCGAGGCCCAACAATCCGGCGTGCCGGTCAAGATCTCGCCGATGCCATCCTCGTACGTGGCGCGCCGGCCGACGGGGTAGCGCTTTCGTCCGCTGCGGCGTCACGGATGATGTCTCGATATTCGTGTAATTGCGTTAGCGCCGACATGGTTTCACTAAACGATGATCCGCCGACGTGTGGCAGGCTCGCAGCGATCAGCGACTCTAGCTGCAACAGTTGGGTATCGAGATCGCGCAGCGCCGCCTTTGCCTGCGGATTATTGCTCTGAGACACCAGGATCTGCGTACACGTTGCGGCGATGGCCGCCACAGCTGTAGCAATCCCCAGCGCCTGCAGGTTGGTCCGAGGATCGGTCGGCGCCGGAGTCGGTGTCGGCGCCGTGGCGGGCCGCGGCGCGGATTGCGGGATGGGCTGTCCGCGGCGCAGCGCGTCAAGAGCGCCACGCGGCCATTGCAAGGCGTCTTCGAACTTGGCGCGGTTGACGCGATGGGGAAACGACTTCCCGCGCTCCAGCAGCGCAGCGGTGTTCAGCGACACGTCGGCGGCTTCGGCTAACTCCCGCTGCGTTTCGAACCCGACTTCGAGCCGGCGGTCGGCGACTGCCTTGCCCACCCGCTCCAACGGGGTCTCATCAGTTGGGGCTGACGTGCTCACCGCATCCCTTCGATATCGCGAGTCCATGTTGACCGACGACCATTAGCTACTTCCAAGTCAACTATAGAAGTTGACCACATTCACGCACGCTTGGACACGTAAGACGCCAGGATTCCGCGCGACTGAATGAACAGCAATACACATGATTAAGCGGGATCTGCGCGACCCGAGATAGAGCTAGCCCGCCGTGTCTGCATCATACAGAGCCATTTACCTGTGCGAATGCGTGGCTAGGAAACCTTTGTCCGCCCTGGTGTTGCCTAGAACAGCGTAAGCAGCTATAAACGTCTACAAGAGGCAACGTACACAGATACATGCACAGCTATGGTTAAGAACGGAGATTGCTGTGACAAACATCCGGCCCTTAAAAGCAGACACTGGCCTGTGCGAGTACGAGGACCGCGACAAGTGGTTCAGGGCCTATAGCGGCGAACGAGAGGCCGCCGCGATCTGCACTAACTGCCCCATCATCGTCAGCTGCGCTCAGCGCGCTCTGAAACTGGGCGTCACCGATGGCGTGTGGGCATCGGTCCCGCTACCGGGCTCCCGAAATGCCGACGCTCTGCGAGAGGCTCGCGCGCGTCTGCAGGAAGTGGTCGACCGCTACCAGCGCCAGCCTGCGGAATGGCGGCGCCGGTCCCTGCAGATTCGCCAGGCTGTGCACTTCGCCGCCACCCAACGCGAACAACGCCGCCGCCACGCAGCAGCGGCCACCCGCCACGCGCCCGTGGCGTCCCCAGCCCTCACGGAGCGAGCCAGTGCCTAGCACCAGCGCGGCCACCCGCATCCTGCGCGACGATCTGCTCGCCCAATTACGCAGTGCGCAACGCCCCCTGACCACAGCACACCTGCGCGGTCACGCCCCAGCGGTACCCGTCGCCGGCACCGCCGTGTCCTGCCCTCCCATCCAGGAACAGATCTACCGCGTCCTCTGCGCTCTTGAACGCCAAGGCCTCGTCAAACGAGGATCCGCCCCAGGCCGCGAAGTCACGTGGCTGCCGGCCCCAAATCCCGCCGACCGCGAAATCGCCGCCCTAGAAGCCACTTTCACCGACTCCACCACGGTGCAGCGCGCCGACCGCCCAGCCATCGCACGCGCCAGCGAACATCTCAGCGCAGGCGCCCGCTGCGCGCACCGGATCGCCATCGACGGCGATGACCACACCGCAGCGGCCACGCTCTCGCATGTGCTCATCCACTGTGCCGACTTGCTGGCGCACACCACAACACTTGAAAACCTGCCCGCTGTCAACGGCGGCGGGGGAGTGGTTGCGTTGCGCGGCAACCTGATCGACAACGGCAGTGAGGTTCGGCAATGATCACATGTCCGCTTCAAGCGGCGTTAAGCGATCGTGTTCCTGAAATCGCCAGACGCCTCGTCGAAGTTGTCGCCATCGCACGCGATCCTGGCCTACGATCCAAAGTCGCAGTCAGAGCCCGCATTCCGGGGATCAACCCAGTCGGCGTCTGCATTGGGCGGGGTGGGCTTCGAATCGCCGACGTCGAAAAGCGCTTACACGGCGAACGGGTCAGCATCATCGCCCACGACAGCGATCCGGTCACATACGTGACAAATGCCCTGGGCTTAACCGGCGCCACCGCTGAAGTCGCGAGCGCCGAGCAGCACCGGATACGCGTCTATGTCGACACCGCCGACTATCGGCTTGCAGTAGGCAAAGCGGGCAACAACATACAGCTCGCCCGACAGCTCACCGGCTGGAGCATCGAAATCTGCACCACAAACGGCGGCACCCGTCCCGCACCCACCGGCCGGCCCACCCAACGTCTCGCGCTAATCCAGTAGGAAGGCACTTTTGATGAGCACAGGGCAGTGTGTCACCTGTAACGATCTGCTCGGCCGCAACCTGCAGCCGGGACTCCGTGTTGCTCCCATCGCGCCCACCGATGCATCAGTGCCTGGCGCGCGAGCCCAAAGCACCTGCCCGCCTCGCGCACTGAGCACCGTCATCGGGTGCGCCGCAAGTCTTCTGGAAACCGCTGTCAACCACCACACCGGAATCGTTATCTGCGTCGCAATAACCGCCGCAGTGCTGGTGGCAGCCACTAGCCGTGCGTGGCGCGACGGTCCATGCGCGGCGCTACGCTCAATACGAAGCGCTGCCACCAATCGCACATCCCACGTCCTGATCGGCGTATTCACCCACGCCGGTGCGCCCGCCGAACTGTGCACGGCCAGCACCCCTTTGAGCGTGGCGGCCGCGGTGGTGTTCGTAGCCCTTCGACCTCGCCGACAAACTGCCTGCGCGCAGACCGTTTTCACTCGCAACGGGAGCTGGTAATGGCCAGCCCCGCACTGGCCCTACCAGCACCGGCCAGCAGCAAAACTCCACCACCGCTCGTCGCGGCGCCTTGGGTCCGACCGCGGCCCTCAACGCCGAGCAGCGCGCACCTGTGGTCTCACACCTGGGCGCCGGCAGCCACATCACCTCGGACACTCCGGGTCCCCACCGCCGACGGTGTTGTGCTGGCAGTCAACGACTTTGGTTCCCGACACCCTCGACACACGATCGTCTTCCTCCACGGTCTATGCCTCAACAGCAGCACCTGGGATGCCCACATCGAACGGCTGCGCCGCGAATACGGACCCGACGTGCGGCTGATCAGCTACGACCACCGCGGTCACGGCAGATCAGGAAGCGCCGCACTGAGCAGCTACACCATCGATCAGCTCGGCGATGACCTCGCCCAGGTGCTGCGCGCCCTCAACGTCGCCGGCTCCCTCACCGTTGTCGCGCACTCGATGGGTGGGATGACAGTACTGGCCTACCTGCAGCGCCCCATACCCCAACGCCCCGCGGACCCCACCGGTCTTGTCCTAGTCGCCACCGCGGCAGGCAAGCTCACCGAACGCGGTCTGGGCCGACTGCTGGGCGCACCGGGTATCGCCAGACTGCTTACCCTGGGCACATACACCCCCGAGCACCTGTTGTGCGGATTCCTCAAGCCGGTATGTGCTGCGATGACCCACCTCGGCAACCGACTGCCGGCGTCGACCTTGGCCGCCATGACGCTGACCGCGTTGACCATGACAGCGCCGAGCACTGCGTTGGGATTCCTTCCCGCACTTCGCACTTACGACCTCTACCCGGCCCTGCACGCCATTCGCGCACGAACCACCATCATCAGCGGCGCAGCTGATCCCATCACCCCGCCAGCTCATGGCCGCGACATGGCCGCCGCCATCCCCGGCGCGCGCTACATCAGTGTGCCCGGCGCCGGTCACATGTTGCCGCGACAAGCCTCCGCGGTCATCGACCGAGCCATCGCCGACGCAATGACCCCATGGCCGATTCGGCAGACGCCTACACGCACAGCCCGAAGCGGGCCATCGCAGTGCAGCACCGGGCACGATCGCCAGGAATCGGGATCATGACGTCGTCGACTCCTCACGCGGTGCGCGACCTCGCCTCACGGCGAGTGCAGCATCAGGACCTCGCCCAGCCCGACTACTGTGATCCACCGCTCGGCCCATGCCCTGTGTGGTGTGAAAAGCCCGCCGGGCACGAATGGGATGACGCCTGGGAAGCCGGGCCCGTGCGCTTTCACACCCGGCGACGCCAGATCACCAAGTACCAATCGATAACCGTCGAGGAAGTCGAACAATTCACCAGCCAAGGACCCACACGTCAGCGTGACATCGTCTTCGACGCCCAGTCGCCGACTCCATGGGATGTCCCCACCGCCCGCCGCGCCCAACGCCTGCTTGGGCAAGCACTCGCCATCGCCGCTGCCGAACCCGAGCCCGATAACCATTCCAGCCCAACAGGTATGCGATGACCAGCACGACCGAACTGCACAGCATCACCAAACACGTCGCGGCGAAACTACGTACGCGCGGCTACGCGGCCCGCGCCTATAGCGACTCGCGTGGACCCCATGACCAACCAGAGTCCGGTGTGGTGATCCATGTCGTATGCACCGAGGCCTGGCGTTACCCCGATGGCCGCTGGGAAATCATCGACCGCCCCGCACGATTGGTCCACGCCACCGGCTGCTGGCCACACACGTGGATCTGGAACTACCAACTTGCCGTGCCTGAGCCGTCGTCCACATCGGCGCTCGCGGCCTGGGTCGCCGAGCACCTGCCGCCACCTGATCACCCCGAATACCGCACCTACTGGCATTTCAGCTCACCGGGCGCACGGCCCGCCGGCGCGCCCCCACAGTGGGAGCAACGGTGGCGTGAACACCTTTTCGCCGAGCTTCGCCCGCGCGAGCGCACCAGCGCGGCTCCCGCATGCGACATCCACCCACGCCACTACCCGCGCAACACGATTCGCTCGATTCACACCAACCCGCCAGGAGGAGAACGCAAATGACCGCCATCCTGTTAGCACCCACCAACGACATCGTCGGTACGCTCAACGCCCGAGCCCGTCTTGATCGCCTCGCCGCTGCCGACCCAGCCACCGCACTCACGTGGCGCACGCCGCCACCGTGGGGCCCTGTGACGCGCCGACAGCATTTGTTAATCGGCTTACGATTGCGCCGCCACGAGCGCCATATCGCTAAAGCAATTGCAGCACTCGCAGATTCACGAAGCGGCCAGCGGGTCCGGTGGCAACGGGTCTACACCGCACCCCAGCAGGAGGCATCGCGGCCCGAGATCGACACATGGTTCCGGATCAACTGCGCCGTCGGCGATCTGGAGGGTCTGCGCCAGGCCAGCACAGTCGCGCCGATGGTCAAGAGCACCCATTGGGTCATCGCAGACGGAGTCACCAGGGTGCTGGTGGGGTGGGATCTCACCCAGCTATCCGAGGAGGGGGCCGCCCGCGCCGGTCGCGGCCTGCTACGCAGCATGTTTGGCTATCCTCGCCCGCACGCCGGCTCTCGGTTGGGTACAGCATCTGATGACCTTTGCCCATCGTGCTGCCACGGATTCACCGACCGTCAGCGATAGCACATCCGTGACGGCTACCCAAGGCGTCACGGCGCGCACGGAGGTCGTGTGGTCTAACCGGGCGATCTCTGCGCCGACGTTATTCGACGTGGCCACGATGCCATGACCCCCCGAGAGGGGCGACGGCTCGCTGAGCGTCGGCTGCGCCGATATATGGCCAACCACGGTTACCCCGACCCCGACACAATACGATCGGAGCGCACAATATGGCGCGGAGCAAGCGGCCAGATCCACAGCAACCGGGTCTGTTCGACATCTTCGATGGGGACGGTGGTAGTGACGAGCCCAGAGATTCGTCAGATCGTGGCGCAGGCCTACGCACAGACCCTGCAGATGCCCCAGGAGTGGAGTCCCGCCCAGCGCGACGCCTTCTTGGACGACGAGGCGAGCAGGATCAGCTATCAAGTCGCCGAGCTGGCAGCCCAGCTGGGGGCACAAGCGGTGGGGGAGTGGACCCAAGCCCGCGGACAGCACCCGGATTACCAAACCAAGGTGGGATTGCTGAACACCGCCCGCAGCCAGGCGATGGAGATCGTCCTGAGCAACGAGCTCTACGAACAGATCCCGACCGAGGACGACCAGCCGAGCACGCTGTGGGGCGAGGGCCAGCCGGTGCCCGATCGCAGCGACGTGCCCTGGGATCAACGCTGGACTCGGCCGCAGTACCGCAGCAAACCGGGCCAGGACATCGAGGACCTGATCGCCCGACTGTGGCCGGATCCGCGATTCTCGGCGGTGTTTCGGATCAAAGCCGGATACCTCCTCGCGGCCCGGGCCGAGGAGGGCCTCCCGCTGCCGAGCGGCCCGCAGGACCCGCTGACCGACCAGCTAGCGCAGATGGTCTACAGCGACCTGCGCCACGACGGCCTACCCGAGCGGTAAGCGCCCAGCCTTCGTTATTCGACCAGCTCGATCAGCCCACCGATCCGCGTGCGATCGATCCCGGCGGAACACCGCTGCCACCTGCAACATCGGCCAGCCCGGCACCACCGGAACAGGGATCGCGTGAGCGATCAGCAGATCAGGCTAGCGTCCCAACCCCGGCGGCCGAGGAAGAGCTTGCCGACGTCGACCCGACATCAGAAGCCTTCGCCACCCCCACCGACTTTCCCGCCAGCCTCGACACCCTGGTGCCATCGGGCGCCAAAGCCCGTATCCGCGCCAACATTGCCGCCCTACAGCTGCTGGACACCCTGCGCGACGCCCAACGCCCGGCCACCACCAGCGAACAACGGATCCTGGCCGCCTGGTCAGGATGGGGTGCCGTACCCCAGATCTTCGACACCCGCAACCACGACCTCGCCGCCGAACGTGACACCCTGGCCAAGCTGCTCGACCGCGACCAATACCGCCAAGCCGAAGCCTCCATCCTCAACGCCCACTACACCGATCCCGCCATCGCCGCCGCGGTGTGGGAAGGACTAGGGCGGGCCGGGTTTTCCGGTGGCCGGGTCCTCGAACCAGGTTGCGGATCAGGAACATTCATCGCCCACGCCCCCGAAAACGCGGTCATGGTCGGCGTCGAAAGCGACGCCACCACCGCCGCGGTCGCCGCCCAGCTCTACCCCTCAGCGCAAATCCGCCACGAAGGCTTTGAAACCACCCGCGTCCCCGAGAACAGCTTCACCGCCGCCATCGGCAACGTCCCCTTCGGCCGCTACGCCGTCACCGACCCCGCCCACAACCCAGCCCGCCACTCCATCCACAACCACTTCATCCTCAAATCCCTCGCCCTTACCGCGCCCGGCGGCTACGTAGCCGTGCTGACCAGCCGCTACACACTGGACGCGGCGAAAACCGCGGCCCGGCGTGACATCGCCGCCAAAGCCGACCTCATCGGCGCAATCCGGCTGCCCTCCAAAGCATTCGCCCGCGTCGCGGGCACCGACGTCGTCACCGACCTACTGATCCTTCGGCGCCGCGACCCCCGCACACCCGCCCCCGACGAACTGCCCGACTGGGTCAACACCGAACCCATCGAACTCACCGACCCCGACACCGGGCACACCGAAACCCTGCACATCAACGCCTATTTCGCGGCGAACACGCACAACGTGCTGGGCCAGATGCAACTCGGCCACGGGCTCAACGGCTCCGCCCAACTCGCCGTGGCCGGCACCAGCGGCACCCAGCTCGCCGATCAGCTACGCCAACGCTTAGGCCCGCTGATCGACTCAGCACGCCAGCGCGGCCTCGGCCTCACCGCCACCCCTACCGACCTCACCGACATCTCGGCAGACCTCTTCGACCCCGGACTCCTCAGCGCCGGCGACCGCGCGGAGGACACGCCCCTGTACACGCTGCGCTACAACGAGACCAACCGCAGCATCGAGTACTGGGCCGGCCACCAATGGGAACCCCACAAAACCCCCAAAACACTGCTGGCAGAGACCCGCAAACTCATCAGCCTGCGTGACGTGGCAGCCAGCCTGATCGCCTCCCAACGCGACGGCCGACCTCCCGCCGAACGCGACCAGCTGCGCGGCCACCTCAACACCCTCTACGACAACTACGTAGGCCGCCACGGACCCCTCAACCGCTTCACCTGGATCTACCCCAGCATCACCCCAGAACGTCGCGCCCGGCGCCTCGACGACGCCGAAAAAGCCTGGCGCACAGCCGAAGGCACCCCCGCACACCCCTACACAGGGCCGGTGCCCGACGAGCTCGCCGCCCAATGGGACACCGAAGCATCAGAAGCACCCGCCCCCTACAAAAAGCGACGCCACCTCGACGGGGGAATGCGCCACGATCCCGGCTGGGCGCTGGTGGCGTCCCTGGAAATGTTCGACGAAGACACAGGCACAGCCCAAAAAGCGCCCATCTTCTCCACCGACCTGCTCACCGCGCCCCTCGAACGAGACACCGCAGACACCCCCGAAGAAGCGCTGGCGATGTGCCTTGACCGCACCCAGCGGGTCGACGTCGACCTCATCGCCAGGCTGCTTGAAGTCGGCGCCGACGACGCCCGCGACCTGATCGCCGGCCTGGTCTATCCCAGCCTCGACGACCCCGACGAACTCGTCCCCGCCGTCACCGCCCTCTCAGGCAACGTGCGGACCAAACTCGCTCGCGCACTCGAGGCCGCCCAGACCAACCCGACCTACAACGACTACGCCGCCGCCCTCCAACAGGTGCTGCCCCCACAACGTGAAGCCCAAGACATCAAAGTGCGCCCCGGCGCGCCCTGGATCCCCACCCCCCTCATCGCGGCGTTCGCCGAGAAAACCTTCGGCGCCACCGGAGTCACCGCCGAACACATCGGTGGACGCTGGATCGTCGACATCGCGTCCTACAAACGCCACGGCCGCTTGATGACCGACGAATGGGGCATCGACCGGCGCGGCTGCGACGCGGTCACCCTCCTCGAGGCCGCTTGCAACTCCAAAGCCGTCCTAGTCAACACCGACGAAGGTGTCCTCGATCCGCAAGCCACCTTCGCCGCGCAAGCCAAAATGGCCAAAATCAGTGAGGAATTCAGCCGATGGCTCTGGTCGGACGACACCCGCCGCGACAGTCTGGTCACTGAATACAACCGGCGCTTCAACTCGCTTCGCGCGCCCGTCTACGACGGGGCGCACATGCGCTTTCCGGGCATGTCAGATCACTTCAGCCCGCACTTCTACCAGCGCAATGCGGTCGCACGCATCCTCTCTGAACCGACCGTCCTGCTCGATCACGTTGTCGGAGCCGGCAAGACGGGCAGTCTGGTGGCCGGAGCCCTTGAGCTCCGGCGCCTTGGGCTGGTGCGCCAACCCTGGCTCGTCGTGCCGAACTCGATCACCGAACAGGTTGGCCGAGAAGCCAAACAATGGTACCCAGCCGCCAAAGTGCTGCTCGGGTCATCAGCCACCACCGCAGACGGTCGACGGCGTTTCATCGCTCAAACCGCTTCCAGCGACTGGGATCTCGTTGTTATCCCCCAATCGGCGTTCACCGCGATCAACGTCTCCAAGGACATGCGGGTCAACTACATCGAAGAACAACTCGACACCTTGCGCGGGCAACTCGAATCCGCTGAAGCCGATCGCAGCAAGAAACGCATCGAACTGGCGATCAAATCCGCACAAAACCGCCTAGAGAAGCTGCTCGCCGCCAACACCAAAGACGCCGGCCTGCGATTCGAGGAATCAGGCTGCGACTACCTGATGATCGACGAGGCACACACCTACAAAAACCTCGGCCGCACCTGCAACATCGAGGAACTCTCCTGCCCCAATGCCTCGCAACGCGCTGAAGACCTCGCCCTCAAACTCAAAGCGCTGCGCCAACGACGCCGCGACGAAGCCCGAGCCAAAGGGATTCCCGCGCACCGTTGTGTCGAACGGGTGGCCACCTTTGCCACCGGCACCCCCATCGCCAACTCACTCGGCGAGCTGTGGGTCATGCAAACCTACTTGTGCCCAGACCTTCTCGAACAAGCAGGAGTCGCCGACCTGGGGGACTGGGGTGCCGCATTTACTGCCACAACCACCACCATCGAGGTCAACTCCACCGGAACCAAGCTGCGCCCGGTCACCCGCGTCGGCAAATTCACCAACCTGCCGGAACTGCTTGCCCTGTCCTCGATCTACACCGACGTCGTCACCCGCGACCAGGTGCCCGTCGCACTTCCTGCCCTGCACACCGGGCAACGCCAAATCATCAGCTTGCAACCCGACATCGAAGTCGTCGACTTCATCACCGACCTGGGATACCGCCTCGATCACCTCGATGCCCGAAAACCCCAGCGTGACAACCAGCTCAAAATCAGCACCGACGGACGCAACGTCTCCCTCGACCCACGCCTAGCCCACCTACCCGCACCACCGCACAGTCGAGCCGCCGCCGTGGCCGAACGCATCATCAGCGTGCACCACCAATACCGCGACCACACCTACACCCACCCCGACACCGGCGCACCCGCCGGCACCGGCGCACTACAAATCGTATTCTGCGATCGCGGCACCCCTTCGAGAAACCCTGCCCAATTCAGCATCTACCAAGCGATCAAAGACGAACTGACACAACGCGGTATGCCCGAGACCGCAATCCGATTCGTCCACGACGCCAAAAACCTCCAAGAACTGAAATCCCTTTTCGCCCAATGCAACAGAGGAGAGGTGTCAGTCCTCATCGGCAGCACCGAAAAGATGGGCACAGGGGTCAACGTGCAAGCCCGAGCCGCCGCCCTACACCACTGCGACGTCCCCTGGCGGCCATGCGACCTCGAACAACGCGAAGGCCGCATCCTGCGTCAAGGCAACCAAAACCTCGACGGCATCCACATCTTCAACTACGTCACCGAGGGCTCCTACGACACCGTCATGTGGCAAAAAGTGCAAGCCAAAGCGCTGTTCATCGAACAAATGCATCGCAACGAAATCATCGACACCGAGATCGAAGACCTCTCGGGCGGCGACATCGGCGCCGCGGCCGCCGAAACCAAAGCCATCGCCACCGGCGACCCCCGCTACTTGCGCCAAGTCGAGCTCGACGACACTGTCAAACGCCTCACCGCCTTGCAACGCGCCCACCAACAATCCGTCCGCAACCGCGACTGGCAAGTCAGCATCCTCGAGCGTGCCCTCCCCAACAAGCAGCGCGACATCGACGAGGTCGCACCGATCGCCAAAGCTGCCGCCGCTCACGCTGCCGCCGGCGGGCCGCCCCGGATCGCCGTCGCGGACACCACCTACACCGAACGCGTCCCCGCCGCCCAGGCCTTAGCGGCCGCCTTGCGCCGCGCCTACACCGCCGGAAAAGACCGCGGCGCCAGCCGCTTCGAACCCACCGACGCCCGCATCCACGGCATCGAAATCCTTGCCGCCCGTGACCTCACCCACGACCAACTCTTGCTGCGGCTCGCCGTGCCGTCACGCACCACCGACATCGACGGCCTCGAGCTGCTCGCCACCGGCGCAGGCTTGGGCGCCGATGTCAACGGCCCCAAGCAACTCGGCTTGCTACGCCGCGTCGAAAACCTCTACACCGGCCTACCCGAGCACCACGCACGCCTGCGACACGACCGCGACCGCGACCAGTCAGCACTCGACGACTTCCTGGCCAACCCACCAGAGCCGTTCGAGCACACCGACGAGCTGGCCTCCAAAGACGCAGAACTCAAGACGCTCACACTCGAGCTGCGGATGGCCGCCGAAAGTCCAGAAGCAAAAGCCAAAGCAGCAGCAGCAGAGCAACGCCTACAAGCCCGCGGTCGCAAACCCGGCTGGAGCTTGCTCCTCAACCCCACCCCGGCACTGCTCGAAGAACTCGGCTTCCCCAGCGCCGACGCCCTACGCAGAACCCTGCGGGCCCGCGAACACCTCACCCTGGAACAACACCAACGTCAACAAAGCCTCGACCATCCCGGCGCTGTCGGACACATTGCCACCTTCATTGGTGCTGTCTAACATGTGTTTAATAGCCGTGACTTCGGTAGGAGCCACTCGAATCATCTGAAGGCATCCGTCATGTTGCACCTACTACCCAAATTCCACTCACTACCCGATCCCCTGGCTGCGGTGGCACATCGTCATTGGCCTGGTCCAGCATTCATTACGGCAATCGGGCACATTCACATCCGGCTGCCTGAGCCGCGCCCGAGTTACCCGACGCATGAGGCCAGCTATTTCGAGGCGGGGGAAATGTCTCGCCTGATGGAGCACCTTTGATGCGCCAGCACACCGCGTAAATCAAACTGACCCACTACCCGTTGCTTTCTAACTGCGTTGCCGCGAATCGCCAACAGGGCCGCCAGAGTGGCCGACGATGGCACCGGTGAGGACCCCAGCGGTCCTGGTCGCGCATGAGGTGGCCGGTTGGCCACAGCGGACCGTGGGAACCGTATGCCGCGCAGGGGGATTGGCGTGCGGGAACGGTGGTGTTGGCCGCCGGCTGCCACCGCGCCCGTGTCTGGTGATCAACTCGAAGCCAGGCGCCCCTACCCAAACTTCTGGAAAGGTGTCGTGCGGCGCTCCCAAGGCGAGTGATACCTTTTCGGCACCGTTAACGCGTTCAAGGAATAGTGTTGCTTTGCAACGCCTTCGCGGCAGCGGCACTGCTCGGTGGCTGCCGGGGCTTGATTGGCCACGACGCGTGCAGCGGCAGTAAACCAATGCACCGTTACTTCAGTTCTTGTCTTCGCAGGAAGACCGGTGGTTGGGTGCTCAGATCGACACCGCCGTCGACGGGGATTGTTTCGTGCAAGTTCACGGGTCGACCTTGCTGGGTTGCGTGGGCGCGGTAGTGCAGGACACCAGTGACGTGAACCCTCAGGGTGTTGGCGTCGAGGTCGTAATGCATGTTGTCGGTGGTCTCAAGAGAGTCCAGGTTCAAACTGTCGTTGTCGATGGCGTTGGGGCCGGTGGTGACGACTTGCCGACACCCTTCAGGGGGGCAACACCCTTCTGGCGGCGCGGCCCCGGCATAGCAGTAGTGCGCTCGTCTATCGACCGTCTCTAGTGATACTTGACGGCCGACGTCGTTGAGCGCGATCGCCGGTGTGATGGTGGGCGGGTCGGCCGCCGTCAGTGCCTCGAGCATCAGTGGTGTCGTGTCTGCGGTGATGTCGATGTAGCGATTCGACGAGGAGACATGTGGTGTTCCGGGGAACACAGAGATTGTGCTGGCCCCATTGGTGAGTGCGCCGGCGACGACGAGGGCTTTCATCGCGGCCGCCGAGTTCGGCGGTGCGGTGATTGTGACCGCGATGGTGGTGGTGTCCAGCTTCCACTGGCCGTCCTTTTTGTGGACGGTGATCACCGCTTGGGAGGGGGTGAGCCCGAAGCGAGCCGACAGCACGACGCGTTGGGTATCCGGCGAGGCGTCCGGATTCCGTGCCGCGTCGTTAGTCGCGGTGATCGCGCTGATCGGCGTCGCCGAGAGCTCGTCGACGAGTGCCTTGTCGGTCAAAAGTTGCGGGGTAGCCGGTTGTTGGCTGCTCAGCGACACAGCGGTCTGGGCATCTCCGGTGGCTAGCGCCTCCAAATAGTGCTGGCCCACCAGGCGCGCGGCCTCGCGGTCTTGCGCGGCGCGCTGGGCCGCGTCGGGACCGCTGAATTTGGCTACTGCGAAGATGCCGCCGCCAACCAGCAGGGCCACCACCGCCAGTGCCGAAACTGCTGATGCCACAAGGCGTTTGCGGGAGCGCCGCGGTTTAGGTGCTCTTTGTGGTGGCGGGGTGGGGTAGCGGGGGGCCGTCGGTGGTGGGAAGGCGGGGTGTGGGCCAGGCCAGGGTGGGGAAGTGGTGGGCGCGAAGGTGGGTGGGGGAGTCGGGGCCAGGGGCGTTGAGGTGGGCAGGGGCAATGCGCCTGGGGCGGGGCTTTGGAGCTGGCTGGTCAGGGCGGCGGCGAAGTCGCTGCATCGGGGGAAGCGTTGGGTGGGGTCTTTGGCCATGGCGTGGACGAACACCACGTCGGTGATGGCTAGGTCCGGGCGGGTGTTTCCGGGGCGCGGAGGTGGCGAGGTCAAATGCGCGTGGATCACTGAGATGGGATCTGTATCGGAAAAGGGTGGGACGCCGGTCAGGAGGTGGTAGGCCGTGGCGGCCAGAGCGTATTGGTCGGCACGGCCATCGAGTGTGGCGCCGCGCAGTAGTTCGGGTGCGGCGTAGGTGAAGGTTCCCAACGTTTTGACGGTGTCTGTCATCAGGCTGGCCGTCACGTCGTTGTCGTCGGCGGGCCGAGCGATACCGAAGTCGCTCAATAAGATTCGGGGAGTGCTGCCGTCATCGGGGTGGCTGATCATGATGTTGGCGGGTTTGACGTCGCGGTGCAGCAGGCCGAGCTGATGAGCGTGATCCAACGCGGCGCCGACGGCGCTGACCACGGCGAGGACCTCGGCCGGCGGCAGGCCTAAGCCCTGGCGTTGTGTGAGGACCGTATCAAGATTGGGGCCGTTGACGTAGTCCATGGCGATCCAGAGCTGGCCGCTGAATTCGCCCCGGTCGTGGACCGCCACGATGTGGGGATGCCACAGCTGCGAGGCTCGATCGGCCTCACGGATGAATCGTTTCTGGAAATTAGGGTCGGCCGACAGATCCGCGCGTAGCACCTTGAGGGCCTCCAGCCGCGGTAACCGGGGGTGGCGCGCCAAGTACACCTCGCCCATCTCGCCGGCACCCAAAAGCCGCACGACCGTGTAGCCGGCAAACGAGGCACCTTCGCTCAACGGCATCGGTGCTCACCTTCCTCAGTTCACGCTCGACTGTTTAGCGATGGATGGGGGTGGACCCATACACCGGGGGATCTTTGGTCAAATCGACTGTGCCCGAGGCTTTGTAGATCACCCTGCTGGTGGTCGGTGAGTGAGCGTTGTACACGACGCTGCCTGATACGGTCACCAACATGGTGTTGGGATCGAAGCTAAACCGGGTGTCGGAGAAATCACCGGCACCGATCACCGATACTTTGGTGTCACCGGTGTCCAGGGTGTTGCACTCCGGTGGCGGGGCGACTCCTTGGTAGCAGTAGTGCTGCCAGTTGTCGATGGCCGTTTTGGAGGCTTGCAGGCCGGCATCGTTGAGGGTAGCTACGGGTTGGATGCTGGGGTGGGTGGCGTTGGCGCCCAAAGCATTCAGCAGTACCGGGGGCGCCTGGGCGGTGATGTCGATGAAGCGGTTCGACGAGGCGACGGCAAGGGCGCCTGGGAAAACCGAGACCGGGGTTGTTCCGTTCGTTGCGATGCCGAACAGTGCGACTGCCTTGAACGAGGCACTAGTGGTGCCTGGCGTTCCGATGTCGACGGGCACGGTAGCGGTGTCGAGTTTCCAGTCGTCGCCGTGGCGGTGCAATGCGATACGAGTCTGCGACGAGGTCGGCCCGAAGCGGGCGGACAAAATCACGTACTGGACGCTGGCCGGGTCATCGCCGGATGCCGAAGGAGCTGCGGTGACCGTAATGTCGGTGATCGGTGTTGACGCCAATTGGGTGCGCAGGGCGTCGGCGCTGACCCACTGCGCTGTGGCCGAGGCGGTGGTGCCCAACGACAAAGCCGTGTCGGCGTCCCCACGCGACAGCGCCTCAAGATAGCGCTGCGCGGCCAACCGGGCAGCCTCTTGAGCCGATGTCGTGCCCGGTGGCGCGGAGGTCTGAGCGCCGTGCGGCAGGACGAAATACGCCACCACGCCACCGACGGCGAGCACCGCGGCCGCCACGAGCGCGGCCGGCAGCCACCGGCGCCCTCGTGCCGGCCGCGGTGGTGCGCCTTCATGATGCGGGTGGGGCGGCGTCGGCGGCCATCCCGGGCCTGGATGCGGTCGCCCAGCTGGCTGTGGTGGCGCAGTGAACGCGGCGGCGACCAGCTCAGACGACGGTGGAGTCCGATCAGGCCGCGTCGTCGTCCACGGCCGGGTCTCGCCGGCCGGCTGGCCGCCTGCTTGAGCCGCCGCGTTGTGTGAAGACGGCGCCAAGCGGAGTTGATCGGCCAACGCCGCCGCGAATTCGCTGCACCGTTGGAAGCGCTGCCGCGGATCTTTCGCCAGAGCCCGGGCAAACACGGCATCGGTGATGGCCAGGTCGGGACGAACGGCTCCAGGAAGTGGCGGTGGCGCGGTCAGATGGGAGCTAATCACTGCCACCGCAGGCAGATTGGCAAACATCTTGGTACCGGTCAACAGGTAGTAGGCGGTAGCCGCCAACGCGTATTGGTCCGCCCGGCCATCCAGTGCCCCACCCATCAGCTGTTCGGGTGCGCAGTAGTTCACGGTTCCCACCGCCATGTTGGTCGCGGTCAGGCCGCTCGCGTCGTCGATCGGGCGCGCGATACCGAAGTCGCTCAACAAGATTCGCCACTCTCCGGCGTCATCGGCCCGGCTGACCATAATATTGGCGGGCTTAACGTCACGGTGCAGCAGCCCGCGGTGATGAGCGTGATCTAACGCGTCGCTCACCGCGGCGACCATCGCCACGACGGCCTCGACCGGCATTCCGGACGCATAGTTCGCGCTGACCACCGCGCCCAAATCGGCGCCATCAACATAGTCCATGGTGATCCACAACTGGCCGTCAAACTCACCGCGGTCATGCACCCCCACGATGTGGGGATGCCACAATCCCGAAGCCAACTCGGCCTCCCGGTTAAAACGCTGTTGGAAATCGGGGTCGGCCGAGTACTCAGTGTGCAACACCTTGAGCGCCTCCAGCCGCGGGAAACGGGGGTGACGGGCCAAGTACACCTCGCCCATCCCTCCGCTACCCAGCAACCGCACCAGCGTGTAGCCGGCGAACTGTGCACCCTCACTCAGCGGCATCGATACCCCGATACGTCGCGCAGCCCTCGCGGGGCTGATCACGGCACGACGTGACACCCGCCTTCTCGATTGCGTTGTTGCCCAGCAGATTTGGCTGAGCGTCGTCGACAGAATGTGCCACGCTCACCGTCCCTTCCCAGACAGACAGGCCTTGGCGATCTGTGGCCAACCTCTTCACACCCACTGGTGGTCTCTTCTGCATGGCGTTAGGTGCCTGCCGGTTCGGTCTGTCGGCGCCGCCGCCCACCACGCGGATTACGGGCAGCCGTCCAGCGTTCGTGGAAAGCCCGCACGGATGCCCTTGTGTAGAGACGGCCAATGGCCGCATGCACGACGGGTGCGGGAAAGTCCGGGTCGTCGGCGAGTTGTCCGACGCGCTGGCGGGAGACACCGAACTCACCAGCGATCTCGGTGATTCCAATGAGGTCAAGGTTCAACGGTGGCGGGTGCTCAGCGTCCGCAACGAAATCGGCAGTGCTCTGCACCAGCAATCGGATGGGCGCCGCAAGACCGGTAGCCGCGGCCGCGGCACTCAGACTCACACCGGTGGCCTCCGCCAGGGTCGAGGCCTCCACCGCCAGCGTGATCTGCAACCGATTCCTGCCAGCGTCGTAGCTGACTTCGGCCCTACCAAGGGCCTCGGCCAGTGCCGCCGTGTCGGCAGCAGTCAGTCCTGCGGCGGGGTAGATGAGCTGAGTCGTCCAGGTCATCACACACCAGCCCCCTTGTCCGGCGCGAACCGCATCGCGTGGCGTGAGGACATAGTGGGCCACAACTATTGACAGACGCAAGGGTCTACGAACCATTAGACCACTCCTATCGCCCTCATGTGCTACCATGTAGCACATGAGGGCGATAGGAGTTCGCGAGCTTCGGCAGAACGCCAGCAAGTACCTCGAGGACGTCGCAGCGGGGGAGTCGATCGAGATAACTGACCGCGGCCGCCCGGTCGCGCGTCTCGTGCCCGTTACAGGCGATCCATGGCAAGACCTCGTCAACTCCGGCGAGGTTGTGTTGGCGGCTCGTCCTTTGAAGGCCGACGACCTTGAGCCGCAGAGTTACCCGCACAGTCCCACTGAGGCTCTAGAACAACTACGGCACGATGAACGCTAGCCAGATGCGAATCTACTTGGACACGTCCGCGTTGGTGAAACTCGTTGTCGTCGAGGCGGAATCGGTAGCGCTGCAAAACTTCCTCGCTGAGCAACGCCACGACACCCTGTTCTCAGCAGCCCTGGCGCGCACTGAACTGATACGGGCAGTCTCCCCGAACGGGCCCCAAGCCATTGGTCACGCACGCGACCTCCTGCACGGCTTGGACATCATCACGCTGAGCCGACAGTTACTCGACGACGCAGGCACGTTGCAGCCACTAACCCTTCGCAGTCTCGACGCCATTCACCTCGTTGCCGCACAGCGTGCCGGCGACACCCTACGTACGGTGATCACCTATGACGCCCGGATGGTCGCAGCGGCAGCCGAATTGGGGATCCCCACCGCAGCACCAGGCTAGCCCTCTGACCTTCACACGCGGCCTAGAAGAATCGTAAGACTCCAAACTGCCGAAATCCGCTGCCGGCTCAATCCTCGCAATGGCGTTCGTAATCCCAGCGTTCCAACCATGCGGAGAGGTGGTGGACTCCGATGCTGACCACGATCAGCACAACGCCTTCGGCGACCATCAGAAGCTCGTTCACAGTCGGTCCATCTCACGGGCCGTCGCCGCCTGCTCGAAGTAGCTGATCCTCCGTGGCGGGTACCGGCGGCGCGGCTCACGCTCGACGCTGACGCTCCGCACCAACCGTTGCCAGAGCGCGATAAGCCCAGGGCGCGGGGCGGTGCAGGGCCGCGGTGCCCCAAGTGCGACGGCCGTTGCGAACGTCACCTGGCGTTCGCTGATGAGCACCGGCTCCGGGACCACACTGGTGAAGTTTCGTGCTTGCGCGACGGCTGATGCTTCGACCGCCGCATGGCTAGGTTGCGTGGCTGCAGCGGTATCGCGATGTAGCACCGCTGTTTTCGGGATGGCTAGCATTTCGATCACCTGAGGGAGGTTTGCGCCCGGTGGGTCCGGCCGTTGATGAAAATCTATGAAGGCATCGACGTTGAGCGCATGCGTAATCGACTACCTGTTCTGATTCGAAGAACCCGCACTAGTAGCCATCAGGTCTCGGCAGTCCACTGGCTGGCCGGCGGTTCATCGAGCTTCTGGAACCACGCCAGGTGATAGTTGGCCGACGTCGCGTCACCCGCGACGCTGCTTTCGGTGGCGGCCAGCAACAGGCAGTTGAGCAACAGCGCTGGCACGACATCCGGATACTGGCTCAGCAGCTGATAGCGGGCGGTGTCGAGATGCACACGCAGCAGGTCGGCTTCCTCTTCCACGACACCCGTTCCCGCGGTGGCGGCTTTCGCCAGGGTGTGCACCAACCGTGGAAGTCCGTCGCGCCAATGCGTGACTCGACCCAGCTCCCATCCGAAATCTTCGACCGCCGGCAGTTCGCGGGCCTGCACCGAAGATTCGGTCGCGGCGAAGTCGGCCGGCCGGCCGACCCGATCGCCCGGGGTGTAGGTGGCGGACCGGATCGCGTCACCGAGCAGTGCTGAGGCTTTGCCGGTCTGGCGCCCGGGCGCCAACAATCGCACGCCCACCGGAAGGGTGATTCCGGGCGGAATCCATCCGTGGGCAAGATCGGTGACCAACAGCGTCGTGCCGTCCGCGTGATCGCCGACTGCCCAGTTCAGCCCGGTTTCTTGACGAACGACGAACGCCAAGAGCCGGTGCAGTCGTTCGGAATCTGATTCGGCGTTGATTGGGGCCGCCGGGGCATCCACGAGTTCCGGCTCGGGCGCCGGCTCTAGTTCGGGTTCCGGCTCGCTGACGGCCACCTCCACGGGTGCCGGCTCGGGCTCGGGTTCGGGTTCCGGCTCGCTGACGGCCACCGGCACGGGCTCGGGCTCAGGCTCCGGCTCGGGTGCCGGCTCCGGCTCGCTGACGGCCACCTGCTCGGGTTCCGGTTCCTGTTCGGGTTCCGGTTCCCGGACTTCCGGTTGCACCGGAATCGCCACGTCCACCGTGGCATCCTCGGACGGAGCTCGATGCCGGCCCCGCGAAGAATCGAGGTCATCGCCGTCGACCGCGAAAGTCTCAGTTACCGGCTCTTCAGCAGCGGGCTCGTTGGCGACGGGCTCTGCGGTGACGGCAGGTATGACTTGCGTCTGATCGAGCGTCCGATCACTGACGACGGGCTCTGCAGCCGGCACCACCGGGATGACTTGGGTTTCGTCGACCGCCGGCGTAGCGACATCAGGTTCCGCTGCCGGGACCGCGGGGATGACTTGCGTCCTTTCCAGGTCAGCCGTGCTGAAACGTCGCGCGACCTGCGCGGTTTGACGTCGTGCGCGCGTCTGCGCCTTCATCAATTCCAGCTGCCGAATCGTCGATTCGACTCGCCGCACGGCGCGGGCGCGGGCTTCGTCGATGACGCGAGCCTCCGCCGCGCGCCGGCCCATATCAGTGAGTCCGGCTCGCTTGACCATCCCCAGCTGCTTATTCGCACTACCGGTGATTTGCTGCAGGTCTTTCTCGAGATACTCTGCAAGCGTGGCGGTTTCGTCTGTCACCGTCGACAGCTCGGCAGGCCAAAGCCCACCGATCACCCACGGGGTGCAATCGACAGGAGAGCTGAAGGCCGGCATCGACAATGATTCCCGGGTAGCTCTCCGGAGGCGCTGGCGCGCCGTCTTTCGACCGAAGATCGCCACCGGATCAGACTACCGATACGTGCCGAACGCTCTTTACCAAAGGTGAATTGTGCGCGTGGGAGCGTCGTGGCGGGTGACGTCTTGCCGCCTCCGAGGTGACCGGGTGATGGCGAAAAGGCAGCGCCCGCACATACATTGATTTCTTCTGCGCCGTTCTGCGCGCGAGGCACCTGCGATATCATCGAGACGTCCCGACGGGTGCATGTCTGGCTCCCCGTAGTATTGCCGCCCCAGCGGCTGGCCTGTTTGCGGTACTGCCGGCACGTTCTTCTGAGGGATGGGATGGCCGAACCGAAAGCAGTACGCCACTCGCAAGTGTCGCAACCGCCATGCGCGGCGGCCGGATGCTTGCAACACCTGAGGCCTGGCTTAGGCCAGTAGTGCGCGCCTCGGCGCGCTAAGGCGAATACTGCCGGCTCCAGGCGGGGGAGGAGGCTTGTGGTGTCTCACGCGCACACCACAAGCACGGTGAGCGGCCGCAACGCGGCCGACAATCCCTGCTGCACACAAAAGCGAGGTGGTGCCAATGGATGTCGTGATCGGTGTCGATGCACACAAGGCCACCCACACCTTCGTCGGGGTCGACAGCGGCGGCCGAAAGCTGGCAGAAATTACCGTGGCGGCAACCACCGACGGGCACCTCGAGGCGCTGAGCTGGGCCCGCGCCACCTTCGAGGGTGGCCTGGTCTGGGGGGTGGAGGATTGCCGCAACCTCAGCACGCGATTAGAAAACGACTTACTCCACGCAGGACAACACGTCGTGCGGGTGCCACCCCAACTGATGGCCCGCACCCGTGCCTCGGCCCGCACCCGGGGCAAGTCGGACCCCATTGATGCCCTGGCCGTGGCGCGCGCGGTGCTGCGCGAACCGGACCTGCCCGTGGCCAGCCACGACGACACCTCGCGGGAATTGAAGCTGCTCGTCGATCGCCGCGAGCACCTGGTTCAGCACCGGCGCGCGACCATGAACCGGTTGATGTGGCGCGTCCACGAACTCGACCCGCCCCACGCCAGCAAACGGATGAGGCTCGACCATGAGCTTCCACGTCAAGTGCTGCGGAGCTGGCTGGCCACCCAGCCCGGCTTGCTCGCGGAGCTGGCCTACGACGAGTTGACCGACATCGCCAGGCTCACCGACGAAATCGACGCCCTGGAACGCCGTATCGCCGTGCGCGTGCGCGCCGCGGCGCCCTCACTTTTGACGCTGTTTGGCTGCGCCGAACTCACCGCCGCCAAACTCATCGGAGAAACCGCCGGCGTGCACCGGTTCCGCAGCGAAGCCGCCTACGCCCGCCACGCCGGCCTCGCCCCCATCCCACACACCTCGGGAGGCAGCCAAGTGCGGCTGCGCGGTAGCCGCTGCGGCAACCGCCAACTCAACGCCGCGCTGTTCCGCATCGCCTTCACCCAACTGCGGGGCGGCTCCGGCGCCGACTACTACCGTCGGCGCCGCGACGCCGGTGACACACACGCCAAAGCCCTGCGGTGCCTGGAACGCAAAATTGTGCGCAAGGTTTATGCGCACCTGCGTACCGATGAAGCCAACAGACACCAATCCCAGCCAGCCCCAGGGCATTTCGAAGAACTCGAGCGGCTCAACGACCAGTGGTCACGCGCGCTGGCCACCCTGGGGGACCGATGACGCGCAAGCGGCATAGGAGGTCAACAGCGGAGCGTCCTCCTCGGGGCGGGGGGCATCTTCCTCGGCGGCGGCCTTGGCGAGGTCGTAATTTAGTGGGGTAGCTTGGCGGCGATCGCGTTCGCGATTGTCACCATCTTGTCGGTGACCATGGCGGGGCCTTGTGCAGCGACGTCAATGACGACATTGGAGCGTGAGGTGATTGCGCGTACGTTGGTCTGTTCGCCCTTGCCTTCCGGGTGGATGACGAGTGTTGAGATATCGGAAATTATCGGATATCCCACTGTGTACCAATCGGTTCGGGTGTTCGGCGGCGGCCCGGTGAGCCCGGTGTCGCTGAAATGGGCGTCGGCGCAGTGCTGCCAGGCCAGTGTCACGCGCGCGACGAATAGGGTGGCTGCATCAGCGGTGGGAAACGTGACCACTCCTTGGTCGACGGAATGGGTATGCCGGTTGCCGGGCTCGCGCAACCCGTGTCCGAGCGCTCCGGTGTAGCCAGAGCCGTGGTAGGCGGTCCACATGGTGTTCCAGACTGCTTCGGCACAGCTCGGATCTGAGAAGGTCTCGCTGGCATCGGCCGGGGTGATTGTCGAATAGGTGTGGAAGGTTGCCAGCGGGTCGGCGCCGACGATGTCGCTGATGTGTTCGTCCGACAGCAGCAGTTTGTCGAGATCGGTCGGGGCCACGCTCGGGGCCGCACTGTCTCGAGCCGACAGCGCGCGCGGCTGTCCGCTGAGGACGTGTGAACACGCCGACGTCATGATCACGCAAGCCAGTGCGAAGGCGGCGACACTCCGATAGCCATGGCGGCACGGTGAAATCATCTATGCCACCTTACTTTCGCTGCCAGCGCCGCGGCGCAACGGGAATATGCGAAACTCGGCGAGTTGGGACCCGAATGCATCATCAGCGAGTACCGGGTTGTGCGCCTAAGCGGCGAAGCGTATGCCACATTGGCTGGTGTCGACTCAGTCGGAGCGGTGAGCAGGCGTGAGGCGAGGGCATCTGTTTGTTGCGGTGCGGAAACTCCTGGCTTTGGCCGGGAGCGGAAGTGCCGCTTCTCCTTTCGCTGTGTTGTCGGTGTCCGGGGTGTAGGTTGTCGGTCGGCCGATTGGCGAGGCAGCGCTCCAGTGCCCTGCTGATGTGTGCGCCAACAGGTCGGCGCAGTGGATCAGCACCTGCGAGCCCGTGGCCGCTGAGATGTTCGCTGGCGCGTGCGATGGCGGGGCGGTCGGCGCGCTGCGCCGTGGTGGAGTAGGTGAAAGTGGCTTCTAGGGCGGCGATTTCGCGGTCGGCGGGATTTGGGGCCGGCAGCCACGTGACGTCGCGGCCTGGGGTGGATCCTCGTTTGACGAGGCCTTGGCGTTCACGAGCGCAGACGCGGTAGATCTGTTCCTGGATGGGAGGGCAGTACTCGGCGGTGCCGGCGACGGGCACCGCTGGGGCGTGGCCGCTGCTGCGTGGCGGCGGCGTTGTTCGCGTTGGGTGGCGGCGAAGTGCACGGCCTGGCGAATCTGCAGGGACCGGCGCTGCCATTCCGCAGGCTGGCGCTGGTAGCGGTCGATCACTTCGTGCAGACGCGCGCGGGCCTGTTGGAGAGCGTCGGTGTTTCGGGAGCCGGGTAGCGGGACTGATGCCCACACGCCGTCGGTGACGCCCAGTTTCAGAGCGCGCTGGGCGCAGCTGACGATGATGGGGCAGTTGGTGCAGATGGCGGCGGCGTCTCGTTCGTCGCTATAGGCGCTGAACCACTTGTCGCGGTCCTCGTACTCGCACAGGCCAGTGTCTGCTTTTAAGGGCCGGATGTTTGTCACAGCAATCTCCGTTTGGGTCAGCGAATTTCGCGGTCGTGAAAACGTGCCCCACCGGCCCACAGGCCGGCCGCGAAGAGACCCAGCGCAATAAGAAGGCTGATCACGTAAGCGGCGATCTCCACCCAGATGGAGTGAGCGTGAAACAGGTGGGTTATCACGTCGGCAAGGCCGTCGTCGATGAAGCCCCACAGCATGATCACGGCAAGCAGTACGCCCCAAACGCGGCGGCGATCGGCCGGGGTGGCTCTATTTATCCTCTTGAGGAGAAACCAGACCACCGCCACGGATATAGCGAGGGTGGTCAGGGCGAATGACCACCATGCCCACAGGGGGGCCGCCGTGGTTGGGGCTGCGGACGGAAACATCGCGTCAATACCGCTGCGTCCGGCGATGTAGAGCGGTGAGAGAAAGACCAGTGTTCGCCAATTAAGCATCCTTTGCCAGCGGTTGGCGGTCTCGGCGACGCGCATCGCTGGGCCGCTCATGCCGCACGCCCTGCAATGGAGGCTGCAATCTTGGCGGCCTGGTCGGTCGGAGCGTCACTGCATGCCCGAACGTCGATCACGACGTTGTTGTGCGCGGTCAACGCGCGCTGACATCCCCAACCAGCCAGACCCTCATAGGTGAAACGCGCTGTGAGCGTGCCGTTTTGGTTGTCTACGCGGTCGACTGTGAACGTGTAGCGTTCGTGGCTGGTGGTGTCGGTGACGGTCGCAGCTACGCCCATGCACCTTTGCCATTTGGCGCCCTGCTGGGAAGCGAAATCGGTTGCGGCTTGCGCCGAGGCGAAGCTGATCACCGCTTGGCTCACGGAGTGCGTCCAGTTCTCACCGGGCTCGCGAAGCATTTGAGTTTGCACTGCAATCCAGCCGCTGCCTTGGTAGTTCGCCAATTCGGCCGGGTGATAGGTCCCGAGGCAGTCAGGCCGATCGATATCGGCGGTCCACATTTTGTCGGGCGCCGGATCGGGCACGAGCACCATCGCGCTGGTGCCCATGATCGCGTTGATGGCCGCCGGATCTGGTAGCAGGCCGGTCAGCGCGTTGACCGCGATGGTGGGGGCGGGCGAGGGCGGTGGCAGGCTTGGTGATGCCGGTGCCGTGGTGGTGTCGCTGCCTTGGGGTGCGGGCTGTGACGGCGTTGATCCCGTGGCGATCACGGCCACTACTGCGCACATCGCCACGGCGGCGGCGACGACGCCGACGATCGCGTAGGTGCGTGATGTGCGCCGCGGCCGCCCGGGCGGCGGGTAGGCGCCCGGCGCCCACTGAGCGGGCGAAGCGACGGGCCACGGAGGAGCGGAAGACGAGGGTGGCGTCCAGCCGGTGAACGGCGTGGGTGCCCCGGCCGGGTGTGCGGTGAAGGCCGGCCGGCGCTCGTCCGTGCGCTGGGGTGCCCACGGCGAAGGCTGCCACGGCGAGGGCGATGCAGCTGCCGAGGCGTAGGGGTATCCGATTCCACGCTGATGCAGATCTGACATGGGATGCAACCTCCGGTTGTGTTGGCGCACGGCGTGACGGCGTGCCCGGGCTGTTCAGGGGTGGGGGCTTAGCTCGACTGGCCAAGGCGCTGCGAGATCTGCGCCGCGAGGGTCGCGGCCGTATCGCCGGGGTTCTGGCTGCAGGTCGTTATGTCGATGACGACGTTGCGTTTGGCGGTAAGGGCGCGCTGGCATAGCGTGCTGCTGTTCTGCAGGGCGGTGCTTGCGGTGAGCGTGTCGCCGCGCTGGGCGACGTCCCTGACGGTCCACGTCATCGGCTTGTCGTTCTTGGGGGTCAACACAATTGGGTTCGCGCGGCAGCCCTGCCAGGTGCCTGCTTGCTGGTTGACGAAGGCTGTGGCCGCGGATTGCGTCGAGAACGTCGTCACCCCGTTGAAGACGGTGTGCACCTGGCTTTTATTTTGATCGCGCAGGGCCTGCACGAGCGTGGTGCGCGGCGCGAAAGGGGAGTAGGCCACGCTGGATACGGGCACGACGAGACCTGCGCACTCGGGCGGGTTGGGTTGGTCGTTGAAGATGCCCGACCCAGACAGCTTGTCGATGGCTTCGAGGCGTGCGCCACTCATGACTTGGCCGACGGTAGCGACGTCGGGAAGCAGTGTGGGCAGGGTCTCATCGTCGACGAGCGAGCCGGTATTTCCTGGCGCCGGCGCGGCAACGGTGGTCTGCGGCGCGGGAGACGACGTGACCGGTGGGGCGGGGATCGGGACACCGCTAGCTGCGGTGGTGGCCGATCCGTTGTGGTCGGCCAAGCCCTCCATCGCGATGGTCGCGGTGATGACGGTGGCCACCGCGGCGACCCCCGCCGCGCCAACCAGCCACCAGTGCGTCTTGCGCTTGGCGGCGGCGTTGACCGGCGGCATCGGCCAGCCACTGGGGCCGGGCCAGGTGTTCGGTGGGCCCCAGGGGCCGGCGGCCGGCGGCACGATCGCCGGTATGGGGCGGCTAAAAGCGGGCGGCGCGGCGGGCGGTCCCCATGGCTGGCCGGGGCGACCTGCGGTGCTGATGCCCGGCTGGGGGGCAAAAGCTGGGCCTGCCTGCTCGAACGGTCGTTGATAGGGCGTGCCGTATCCGGGGTAGCCGCGGTGCTGGTGCGAAGGGATGGTCTGAGTCATGGTCTGGACTCCTTACCGTAGGACCCGCTCTAATACGTGCCCTTGATGCTACGTATTCAACCACATGAGTCGTAGCGTATGCAAGCGGAATCGTAGCGACATGGAATGATGACGTAGCAGGAGCGAAATAGCAGTTCAGAGTCGTATAGCTGCTTGGATAGCGCAGTGGGATTGGAGTATGTGTGCTCTGCATAGCCCGAAATCATGAGCTGTAGATGAAGCGCTAGGGCCGACTAGACGCAGCGTGCTGCTGTCCTAGTGGCGAATGAACACGCTGCAGCGGCCGGCACGGACCATAGGCCGGCCAGTTCCTCGTTGCAGGCTGGCCTCAATCAGCGGCGTTATCGTCGCGCCGCGTAACGGGAGATTCGCCGTCGCCGCATCGCAGCGTCTCGGCTGGCCCGACGTCCACATCCGATGGTGGTAGTGCGGGCAGAACTTAGCGGCGGGTGAGCACGGCAAGTGCACCTGAGAGCGCGGCTGCGGTGTTGGCGTCCAACGGCACTTCGGCCTCGGCGGCGGCGACAGCCTCGACCGGCACGTCGGCTGCGTAGGCGGTTTCTTCGACGGTCAGTTCCGCGCGATATCTGGCCGCATACAGCCGTTGACCCAACGTGGCGCCGGGCGCGCGGGCGGCCCGCAACATGAGGTCCTTGTAGCACCTGCGGACCGAGCTCAACCCCAGCGCGACTTCGGGAGCTCCCTTGGCGGTGTGTGCGGCATTGGCTGCCACAGACTCGAGTGTGCGCAAATCGGCCAAGATAGTTGCGGCGCGGGCGCTAAACGCGGGATCGGTGACGTCTTGCGGCAGCGCGGTGATCGCTGAGTTGATCGTCATCAGCGCAACTTCTACGGCCTGGGCCATCAATGGCGCGCGCACCGTATTGGTCAGCACCTCGGTGCGCTCGGTGTCGTCGATGTTGGCGCCGCGGCGAATCCGTTCGATGGTGCCGTGCGGCCATTGCAGCGCGTCTTCGATTCTGGCCAGGGTGGCTCTGCGTGGCCAACGCCGCCCCTTCTCGAAGTCGATGAGGGCGCCCGCGTTGACGATTCCCTCGCGGGCCATGAAACGCTGGGTCAGCTTGAGTTCCTCGCGGCGGGCGGCCACCGCGGCGCCAGCGCGTGCTACCCCCGGGTCGGTGACCAGGGTCTGTTCAGGGTCGTACCCGTCATCGTCGTCGTCGGGCTCTGCCTGATTCGCAGCAGCAAAGCCGAAGGCCACCGTGATGCCCTGAGGATGTCCGAGCTGGATCGTCATGCCCTCGCGGATGGCAAAGGTGGACTGGCGGATGCCGTTGATGAAGGTGCCGTTGCTGCTTTGGTCGGCGCCGACCCACCCGCCAGGGGTGTGGTCGATGCGCAGGTGGGTGCGCGAGATGCGGTCATCGCTGATAGTGACCTGAGCCGGAAATTCACGGCCGATCACGATTGGCGCTTCGCGGGGACTCAGGGTGTACGTCTGATTCTCTGCTTTAATCACCAACGCCGGGTGTGCGCGGATGGGCTCCACAGCTAGCGGTGACTGTGACGTGTTTCGGGCGGTCTCCATGTGGTCACTCCAACATTGCGCTGCGTTGCTACTGCTACGTAAACGCTACCACGACTGCGATAATAGATATCGCACCATGCTGTACTTTATTGCGCGCATTGCCGAACAGTCATCGCTCTCCCTTGCGCGCAAGGCAGGGACTCAGCGGATCACGATCAGTGCGGCGGACGGCTGCAGCGAGTACCTCGCTTGCGTGTGCTCCGATTACTGGGCGCATCATGCAACGTTTGTCACGCCTGCGGCGTCCAAGGCGGCGTAGCGCCGCGCTGGCGTCACGCCCCGATTCGGCCGTTGATCGCAGCGGCGATCGCCGTCGCCTGGTCGTCAGGAGCAAACCCGCAGGCCGCGACATCGGCGACGACGTTGTTACGCGCGGTCAGCGCATGCTGGCAGCGCCAACCGCCACCGCCCTCTTGGATCATCTGGGCTGTGAGGATGCCAGTCTGGAACTTGACCGCATTGATGATGTAGGTCTCGGGGCCGGTGTCGTAGTTGGCCGTGGCCGGTTTGTTCACGCACTTGGACCAACTGTCATGTTGTGCGGAGACGAAATCGGCGGCGGCCTGTGCCGTGGGAAAGCTGACCACGCCTTGAATGACGACGTGCTTCCACTGCGCGGTCCCGCTCTCGTGCAGCAGCTGCCCTTTCATGGCGATCCAGCCGCTGCCCTGATACGCCGCTTGCTCGATCGGGTGGTAGGTGCCCAGGCAGTCGGGCGTATCGGATTTGGGATCGTCCATGCCATTTACCGTCTGCTGCACGGCCATCGCCGGACTGCCGACAATCGCGTTGAGGGCAGCCGGGTCGGGCAGCAACCCGGGCAGCGCAGTGACCGGCACGACCGGGGCGGTCGCCGGCGTGGTCGTCGACGGTGATGGGGCGGCGGCCACCGGTGCCGTCGTGGCGCTGGCGCTACTCGATCGGCCGGTGTCGCCGGCCGTCAACGCCACTGCCGTAGCTGCGATGACCAGCGTCGCGGCTGTCGCAGCAGCAGTGATCGCCCAGGTGCGGGTGTTGCGCCGCGGGCCGCGGATCGGGTACGGCGCGGGGGCCCACCCGGCGGGCGGGAACTGCGGGCCGCCGGGCCACGGGTGCGGTCCTGCTGCCGGCATAGGGGCAGGGGTGCGCAACAGCGGTGCACGACGCGGGTCGACGACCAGGGTGACTTCGTCCTGGGGCGCGCGGCGTGGGCCGGTGACCACTGTGACCTCGTCTTCGGGCCGTGCGGTCGGCGCGGGGTGCCGCTGCGGCGTGGCCACCGGCGCCGAAGGGGCATGCGGGGCTGCGAGTCCTAGGTGGTAGTGCTGCAGTGACATTTCGGCGACCTCCGTGTCCAAGCTGATGCTACGTATACAACCATATCAACACGTAGCATCGCAATATGTTCAGATTTTTGGACGAGCGGGTGAGGTCGGCACACCTGCGCCAACGCAATAGAGCACCTTGAACAGTCGATATAGCGCGATATGGCATACGCTGCGCGGGGTCGATCGTGAGTGAATCTGCAGACAATCGGCGGCGATGATACTGGTGCGTCACGCGGAGAGCCGTAGCTTACTGCTGTATTTATGCGGCTATACGGAGCAGGCCAGGGCCGCGATAGCGGTCAGAAACAGGCAGAACCCGCCGGCCATCACCAATGCTTGAACACGTGGCCACTATCGCTAGCACTACCGACCCGCTGGAGCATGCAGCAACCACACATGGAGGGTCAGTCGCCCACTAGGCGGTACTGGGCCGAGAGTTGTTGCTGTGCCTTATCTAGTTGTCGGGCAATGGTTTTGATGGTGTAGCGACCGGCGCTAGCTAAGCACCAGTAGCGCGGGACCAGACCGTTAGAGCCGGCCACGCGGGTGCAGTGGCTTTGGGGCATCCCCGGCGCTGAGGCGGCGTCTTGAGCTCCCGGTGTGGCAGCGGCGGCATCGGCCAGCGTGCTGGCCAGGGCTTGCGCGGCGGTTGGGTCTTTCGCCTGATAGAGGGTGTCCAGATTGATCGACACGTCGTCGACGCCGGCTGCAGTCAACGCGGGCCCGGTGTGGACCGGATCTTCATCCAGATGCAGGGTCCCGACCGGGGGATAGGCACCCGAGGTGGGGGTGGCCTGGTCGGCGGGCAGCGGCAGAGTCTTGGCGATTAATCCAGTGGGATCTTGTGGCAGCGTGGGGAATTGGCGCGGATCGGTCGGGGTGAAGGTGTCGATCAACGGCAGCTGAAGATCCAGGGTGCGGGCCGCCCCGAATATTTGGTGCTGGGCGTCGACGGTGTCAAGAGTGCGCCGCCAGTTTTAACACCTGGTGATTGTGTAGATCGGCGATGTAGATGTTGCCTGCGGTGTCGACGGCAACACCGGCGGGGTCGTACTGTCCAGCGGACAGCACGACTTCCTGGGAGGTTGCTCCCGCCGCCAGTTTGAGCACCCGGCTGTTGCCCCGGTCGGCGACGTAGACATCTCCTGCTTTGTTGGCGGCAATTCCCCTGGGGCTATTGAGTCCGGTGAATGGCAACACGCTTTGGGCACCGGATCCGTTAGCCAGCTTGAGGATTCGGTTGTTGCCGCTGTCGCTGACATATACATTGCCTGCGCCGTCGACCGCGACTCCCTTGGGGAATTTGACATCAGTGAGCGGGAGCACGGTTGGTGCAGTGGCGTCTGCTGGCAGTTTCAGCACGCGTGGGGTGCGGACGTGCGATTCGGCGATGTAGACGTTGCCTGAGCCGTCCACCGCGACGCCGTTGGGGTCGGCGAGGTCGGCTAGCGGCAGGACGGTCGGCGTCGTGGACCCGGCGGCCAGTTTGAGTACCCGATCATTGTGGCCGTCAACGACGTAGATATCACCGGCGGGTCCCACGGCGATGGCCACCGGATCCAGGCCGACACCGTTGGGATTTTCAGGGCTGGGGATATCGAATGGTATCGCGACCTGGGTGGTCGAACCCGGGGCCAGTTTGCGTACTTGGCCGCCGAGTTCGTCGGCAACATAGACCTCGCCAGTACTGCCGACCGCCACGCCGTTAGGACCCTTGAGGTCGGTAAACGGCAGCACGGACACCGGATCGTTGTCGTGACGCGTGATGACGGCCGAAATGCCTAGGACTGCAACGACGACGGCGACGAGCACGGTTGCGCCCACGATGAGGCCTATTTTGGCGCGTCGGTTAATGTGCATGCGTAGATCGCGATTCGGCCGTGCTGGGCATCGCAGGACGATGCTGACGTACCCACGTTTGGGCCGCCATTTGAGTGGCATCCCACGGCGATCCGAGCGGGGGCGTGTACGAGAGGTCGAGCTCGCTGAGGCGGTCGACGGTCATCGTATGGAACAGCGCGGTGGCGTAAGTGTCGACACGCTTGGCGATTTCGGCACTACGGTGTCCCACCAGTTGAGCACCCAGAAGGAGACCGCTTTGCTCATCGCCGGTGATGCGGATGTGGATGGGCGTGGCACCCGGGTAGTAGGCCTTGTGGTCGTCGGGACTCGATTGGCTAGTTGCAGGCACCCAGCCGCGATTTGCGGCGACAACTTCGTGTTCGCGGAGACCCGTGCGGGCGGCAACAAGGTCGAAGACTTTGACGACCTGGGTTCCGAGACTGCCCGCGAAGCGGGCGTCGCCGCCGAGCGCATTCTCGCCCGCTACGCGACCTTGCTTGTGAGCGGTGGTGCCCAGCGGGAGCCAGGTGATGCCGAGGAGTCGGTGGTGGGTGTGTACACAGTCGCCAGCGGCGAAGACGTCGGACAGGTTAGTGCGCATGGCTTCGTCGACGACGATGGCGCCTTTGGCGCCGAGGTCTGCGCCGGCATCGGCGGCAAGTTCAGTGTCTGGGCGAACGCCGACGACGACCAGAATGAAATCGACCGTGCGCGAGACAGGTCGGCCATCGTGCTCGGCGGTAATGGTAAGTCCGCCCGTATCGCTACGGCTAATCGCCGTGACGGCGGTTTCGGTGAGGACTTCGACGCCATTGCGTTCGAGTTCGGCGTGCACGAGGGCGCCGAGTTCGGGATCGACGGTGGGCAAGACCTCCGGCAACGCCTCGATCTGCGAGACACGGATGCCCCGCGAGGTAAGGGCTTCGGCCATCTCGAGCCCGATATAGCCGGCGCCTACGATCGCGGCGGTCGAAGGCTGGCGTTCTTGTAGCGAGTCCATGACGGCGAAGGTGTCACCCATGGAGTGCAGCAAGTGCACGCCATCGGCGGGACCCAACGCATCGGGGCCGCTGAGGCCGCGGATGGGCGGCCGGACACTTACCGCGCCGGTCCCCACGATCAGGGCGTCGTAGGGCAATTGCCGCGGTGCACCCTTCGAGTCCAGTAGGTCGAGTGTGTGCTCCTCGACATTGATGCCGGTGGCGCGGGTGTCGGTGAGCACCCGCATGCCGGTGGCGGCCAGATCGGCAGCAGTGCGATGGGCCAAGTTGGTCCAGTGTGTGACTTCACCGGAGACGTAGTAGGGGATCCCGCAGATAGAGAAGTTGGGGTATGCGTCGGCGACGACCACGGTGACATTGGATTCAGGGTCGAGTTCGCGGGCCCGAAGTGCCGCGCTAATGCCGGCATCACTGCCGCCGACTGCGACGATATGACGGTGACTCATGAAGGATCGGCTCCTGCGTTTAAGTAGTTGTCACGGAGATGTTGCAGCACTTCGAATTTCGATCATGGCCATCCGGCCCGCATTCAGCGGATGGCGTTGGCTGCCTTGAGCACTCTTTCCTGGAACTGGCCGGGTAATGCGAAGTATCCGTAATCCTCCAGGTCGGCTTGTCCAGGGCCAAGGGTGGACTGCAGGAACGCCCGCACCGCCAGCCCGGTCTGTGGGTCAGCGTATTTCGAGCAGACCAGTTCGTAGGTCGCCAACATGATTGGGTAGACCCCAGGCGCGACTGGTTTGTAGACCATCGACATATCCAGCACCAGGTCGTTGCCTAGTCCCGTGATGCTGGTGCCAGCGATGGCCTTGCCGACAGAGTTCGCGTCAATGGCTACCGAATCCGGTCCGCCGGAGGTCACGATCCTCGCGGCGAACAATCGCTGTGCCTGGGCGAACGACCATTCGTTATAGCTAATAGCGCCTTCGGTGTGCTTGACCAGCTCCGACGTACCTTCGTTACCTTTGGCGCCCTGCCCGACCCCGCCGCTGAACACTTTGCCGGTTCCCTTGCCCCATGCGCCGCCCGAAGCGGCATCAAGATAGCGCTGGAAATTATCGGTTGTTCCCGACGCATCGCTGCGGAATATCACGTGAATGGGCTCCGAAGGCATCCTGTCGTTGAGCGCCTTGATTACCGGATCATCCCACCGGGTGATCGTCCCATTGAAAATCTTCGCCAGCGTGGGGCCGTCGAGCACGAGCCTATCGACGACATCGAGGTTGTAGGTGATAGCCAACGGACCAAACACCACCGGCAGATTCCAGGCGTCCGAACCGCACCGCTGCCTGGCCATGTCGTACTCGCCCCCGGCCAGCGGTGAGTCCGATCCACCGAAATCGGTTACACCTGAGATGAATTCGCTCACCCCGGCGCCCGAGCCGTTGGACGTGTAGGTGAGCGTTTGTCCGTGGCAAGCGTTTTCGTAAGCCTTGATGAACCTGGTCATGGCGTTCGCTTGCGCGCTGGAGCCGCTGGCCTTCAGCGCCTGCTTGCCGCTGCACTCCACAACCACCGAAGTGGCGTATGACGGCGCGACTTTGTCTTTGGCGCACCCGGCGACCACCAGCGAGATGGCAGCCAGCAAGCTCATAGCGGCAGAAAGCTTAGATGAAGATCGCATCGTGGTTAGCCTCCGGACTGTTAGTGGAATACGCTGCGACGGAATGTATTTAGCGCGGCCTCAAGGTCGGGGCCACGTGATCGATGCGAACGGTCAATTCATCGACGACCCGGTCGAAGTCGCCCGTCCGGCCGGTACGCACCGGGTCGGGAATCGACCAATGCAAGCGCCTGCTGTCCGCGGGTAGCTCCTCATGCGCGCTGTCGCAGACAGCGATGATCACGTCACTCGACTTGACAACCTCGTCGAGATGGCGCGGGGCCTGGGGCTGCATCGACAGCTTGTGACGCCTTGCCGCGGCAACTGCCAACGGGTGTATTTTCTTGGCGGGACGGGTCCCGGCCGATGTTGCGGGTAGTGAACTACGGCGATTCCATACAGCAACGGCCAATTGACTGCGCGCCGAGTTCTGGGTACAAACAAACACCACCCGCTTGGCACGCCGGGACGTTGAGGGCAGCAACAAATTCAGCGACTCAGGAATGAGCTGCAGATAGCTGCGACGTCGATCCCCCTCCGAGCGGACACGGCGCACGATGCCCGCCCCCTCAAGAACTCCAAGATGGTGAGCGATCAGGCTAGATGACATCTCCAGCACGGCTTGCAGCTCGGACGGTGACGAGTCCGCAAGCATCAATCGATCGACGATCACTAGCCGACCCGGGTCCGACAACGCGGCGTGGACCTGAACTCGGCGAAGCGCATCTTCCGATAGCTCAATCATAATTAAGTCAATTTCTACTGACTGACCAGCGAAAGGTCAAGATGAGTACTACGATTGACTGGTCCCGCCACCAGCTCTTTTGTTTCACCCCGCCACCTGTTAACCCATTGTTTGCTTGCTCACGGTTTCGACGACGATCAATATCGAACCGTGTCGAAGTCGCGGTTACCCGTGAGCGATCAGCACCAGGCTGTGCTGCAACATCTCTCAGAGCCGCTGAGACTCGACGGCTCAACTCGGCAGCACGATGACCATTGCTCATTCTTGTCTCGGCGTCCTTGTGGTTATACCGGCGGCTGACGTGGCCGCAACATTCGAAATACGTTTGAGTGGAGGATCG